>JANPEU010000227.1:0-29534 GCA_031423175.1 Bacteroidota bacterium | reverse complement strand
TGATGCAGCGGTTTATGATTTGGGAAATGGCACTGCGTTAATATCAACCACCGATTTTTTTATGCCGATAGTAGATGATGCATTTGATTTTGGAAGAATAGCCGCCGCAAACTCCATCAGCGATGTGTATGCTATGGGCGGTAAACCCTTAATGGCAATTGCGATACTCGGCTGGCCAATTGATAAACTTTCTACTGAAATAGCACAACGTGTAATTGAAGGAGGAAAAACAATTTGCAAAGAAGCGGGTATTCCATTGGCAGGTGGACATAGCATTGATTCACCCGAACCTATTTTTGGATTAGCTGTAACCGGCATTGTGCCTATAGAAAATTTAAAAAGAAATAACACGGCCCAGGAAGGAGATTTTTTATTTCTAACAAAACCGCTCGGCGTTGGTATTTTATCAACCGCACAAAAAAGAGGATTGCTTAAAGAAGAACATTTGCCAATGATGATAAAACAAATGACCGCATTGAATAATATTGGCGAAGAGTTGGGAAAGATTAAAGGAGTAACTGCTATGACAGATGTTACGGGCTTTGGATTGCTTGGGCATTTAATTGAAATGGCGGAAGGCAGCGGACTCTGTGCAGAAATTTATTATGATAAAATTCCTGTTGCCGCAGGAGTGAAAGAATATATCGCTCAACGGATTTTTCCAGATGCAACCACACGTAACTGGAGCAGCTATGGTGATAAAGTAAAATTTGAAAAGGGAGTGAATGTAATGGAAGCATTTACTTTATTACCCGATCCACAAACGAATGGAGGTTTAATGATAAGTGTAAAAAAAGAAGCTGTGTCCAAAGTTGTTGAATTATTTACAATGCGGGGCTTGATTCAATTTGTCACTCCAATTGGAATGATAAATTCTAAACAGGAAAAAATAATTTCGATACAAAATTAAAGCAGCCACGAGGACTGCTTTAATTTAGGTTTAATCGCCAGCAATAAATTATAAACGGAACCCAACTGTAAAACTTAATACTCTATGTTTATTTTTATCATCGGCACTGCTGTTGTCGCCTGATTGCAATTTGGCAAGCCCCAATCCATAATTAACAGAAAACATTACGTTCTTTCCTTCAAAACCCGCAGTGCCATTAAATCCATAATCAAATCTTTTTAAAATACCGAAACCAGCACCTTCTTCACCTGAAGTAGTTGGATCGTCATTTGAAAAATCAATATTATCATTTCGACTAAAAGCAACACCAAAAATTTTTCCATCAGATTTTCTTTTTCCCGCAACACCCATTGCGATATACGGACCGGCGCCTGCAAAAAACTTTGTATCCTTTTCCAACGGCGCTTTAAAAACTACGTTAACGGGCACCTCTATATAAATTGGATTTGTTGTAGCCCTGTAATAATTAGCATCAGATGTATTACCAGATTGTGTTTTTGATCCTTTGCCGGATAGCAAAAGCCCGGGTTGTATGGATAAAAAAGAAGCAACCGGAATATCGCCCTGAATACCTGCATGAAATGATAAAAGCATTTTGGCATCATCAATGTTTCCACTTTCATTTATAGAAACATTTGCAAGATTTAAGCCGCCTTTCAGAAAAACAGATGATTTCTGCGCATAAATTAAATTTAAACTGATAACGGATAATAGTAACAGTATGGTTTTTTTAATCATAATCGTTTTTTTATTGTTAATCTATTATACTGGCAAAGATTTTGCCAGAAATAGTTTACAGACTCAATTAGCAATTTTTCTATGAGAATACTACTATCCATCAAATTGATTCTGTGATTAAATTATTTTTTTGATTATGCATTAAACTTTTTTGATTCACACTAATCTCTTTATTTGACCATCGCTACCAGCCATTTCATCAAAAGAGAATTAAATAAAGAGAAAAAATTAAAGCAAATCCAGCTCATGGAAACCCTCGTAATTTTTTTCAAATTTATTCTTTACGGTATCATTATTTAATCATTTAAAAAATCAAAACGTTATGAAAACGAAAACTAAAAATGTAGTTGCTGTTACAATTGCAACTTTCTTTTCGGCAGTATTATTTGCACAAGTTAATCTTGGGGTACAGTCAACAACAAAAGCTGCTACTTCTGTTGCTGCCACTACAACGGCGGTAACAAAATCAACAACAGCAGCTACCAATGTTGCAACTACTACCGCAAACACAAGTGTAAACAAAACAGCAGATCTTAAAACAAAGGTCTCAACAACTGCAGAAGGGAAAATGAACCAGGCGAATGCTGTAAAAACGGAAGCAAAGAACGAAGTAAAAAACAGCGCAGATATCAAAGCATCAATAGATGCCAGTAGTGATAACGCTATTAATGCGGGATCATCACAATCAGCAAATGGAACAAAGGCTGGTACAAACGGAAGCTCAAGTACTTCTGCAAATAGTTCTGTTGATGTAAATGTAAACGGGAAAAAGACGATCGAGTCTGCCGAAGCAACTACAGATAAAACAACAATCTATGCTGAAAAAAAAGTTGATGTAGCTGTAGAGAAATCAAAAGAAGCAAAAGCAAATGCAGAAACTAAAGCTTCCGGTACTGTAAAATCTACAAAGGAAACAACCAAATCTGTAAAACAGGACACAAAAGTTTCCGCAGAAACTAAAACAGAAGTTAAGTCGGGAGTTAATAAACAGTAACACTACACGGCCCGCTTTATGTGTGAGTAAGAAAACAGGGGCGTATGTATAACAATTAAACACGCCCCTGTTATTTTATCTATAAATAACCTGTCAACTATGAAACATATTATCAACTTATTTTTTTTAAGTATGTTTTTGTTTTGCATGGCAACCGGATCTTATGCATAACAGGATTCTGCAAATAAAAAGCAAACCAGTTTAAAGGTTGGCCTTTTTTATAACAGCAGTTTAAATTATTATGGAAGAACAGACAGCCTACGCAGCAGCGGAGTTTTTCCGATGATGGAACTATGGTTCACAAAATCTTTTTATATCAGCGTAGCACCGGTTTTTGTAAACAATGCTGTAAGCAATTTTCAATATGCAGGTACTGTTGCTACAATCGGGTATAATGTAAAAAGCGAAAATGAAAAATTCTTAAGCCATATCTTTCTTACAAAGCCGATTTATAAAGACAACAGCCAACTGGTGCAGTCTGCTTTAAAGGCACAACTAAACAGCAGTTTAAGCTGGTTAAATAAATGGGTGAATATTAATGCCGGCGGTGATATTAAGTATAGCGACAAACTTGATTTTGGAATTAATGGCGGACTGGATCATTTATTTAAATTTAAATTTCCGGGTGAAGCTGTTCTCGTTTTGGATCCTTCAGCATATATATATGCCGGCACACAGCGGTTTACCAGAAGTTATTATAAGAGAAGTAATTTTTTGTTTTTTCCCGGAACAGAACAGGAAATAACTGAGGAAGTAAATAAACTAAACATACTATCATACGAGGTTTCGATGCCCATAGTGTTTGCAAAAAATAAAATACAGTTTATTTTAAACCCTGCTTATATAATTCCACAAAACTTAGTTACTGTTGAAAACAGGCCAGATATTTCTGAACGAGGAAGAAACATGTTTTATATAACTGTAGGGGCTAAAGTTATTTTCTGATAGAAATTATTTTTTTATTTCTATTGCCCGAAAAAGAGAGCATTTGTTCTTTTGTTGTATGGAAATATTTACTTTGCGCTTAACCAACCGGTGTCTTCAGTAAAATGTCATTCACAACTATTAACGGGTGCAGTTATTACTATGAAATATTTGGTAATAATAATGGCAGGGAAACAATTGTTTTCAGTCACGGATTACTGTGGAGCAGCAAGATGTTTTGGAAACAAGTAGAATATTTTAAAAACTATTACCGGATTGTTGTATATGATCACCGGGGCCAGGGAAAGACTGCGGTAACAGACGACGGGTATGATATGGAACAACTGACCCAAGATGTTACACACTTGATTGAAGAACTAAAACTGGAAAAAATTCATTTTGCCGGACTTTCAATGGGTGGCTTTGTTGGAATGAGGCTGGCTGCACGTCGACCCGATTTATTACAGTCATTAATCTTGATGGAAACCTCTGCACAGAAAGAGACAAAAAAGTTTAAATATTCAATTCTTACTACGGTTGTAAATCTTCTTGGTGTAAGAGCCGTAACGGGACCTGTTATGAATATTATGTTTGGTGAAAATTTTTTAGAGGACAAGAAACGTGCAGAAGAGAAAAAAAAGTGGAAGGAAGAGTTATGGAAAAACAAAAAGACAATTGTTCGTGCTGTAAAAGGGATTTTGAACCGCAATGGAATAGAATCAGAATTGAAAAACATAAAATGCCCGGTGTTGATTTTAGAAGGTACACAGGATAAAGCCGCAACTCCGGCGATGGCTGAATTTATTCATAATAATATTGCTCATTCAGAGATCCATTTTATTGAAGGAGGAGGGCATACTTCAAGCATTGAAGAAGCGGAACAGGTAAATTATTTTATTGACAGGTTTTTAAAATCAATCCGGTCGTTAGAAACAAGAGCATGATATTATTTACGCCCCAAAAAAATCTCCGCCATCATACACCTTACACTTCCACCTTCGGCAGCTTCTATAGTTGGTATTGTAACGGGCAATAACTGAGCAAAGAATTGCAGCTTTTCTTTTTGCTCATCAGTCAGTGAATCAAAGGCAGCGCAACTCAGAATTAAAAATGATTCATCATTTTTATTTTTTACTTCCAGCATATTGCCGGCAAAACAGTGCATCTGTTCTTTGGTGATTGGAATAATTTCATGGCCCGTACTTTCCAATAATTGTTTTACAGCTATCAACTCCCATTCTTCATCGATTGCTTCTTCACATAACACACAAAAGCTTTGCCCGAGGGCCATTACTACATTGGTATGATATACCGGGTTATCGCTTTTGTCTTTTGCCAGAAACACAACTGCGGAAAAACCATTGACGGATGCAAATTTTTCTAATACGGCGGGGCTTGTTCTTTCAGATATTGCAGCATAAATCATTTTATTGTCATGGTCTATCATCATACTTCCCGTTCCTTCCAGAAATCTTCCTTCGGCTTCGTATTCACTCCAGTCCTGCACATCGGTTACAACATATTTCTCAGCCAGTAATTTCAGGATGTCATCTCTTTTTTCATTTCTTCTGTTTGCGGCATACATTGGAAAAACAAAAACTTTTCCATCGGGAGAAGTACTTAACCAGTTGTTGGGGAAGATAGCAGATGGCTTTATGGGTGTCAGGGTGTCTTCTATAACTAGCACATCTATGAAATTTTCACGCAACAAATTTACCATAGCATCAAATTCATTTAATGCTTTTAAATGAATTTCATTTTTGTTTTGAGATTGTTTTCGTTGAAAAAAATTATTGTTTGCCGTTTCAGCATTAAAACCAAAAGCAGCGGGGCGAATCATGAGTATGGTGTTTGCGGAGGGCATCCTTAGTCTGACTCAGGCGATTAAGGCGTCAATTTTTTTTGCAAGCCCCCTGTCTTTTTCAGTAACTATATTTCCGGCACTATGCGTATTCAGCCATATTTCAACCGTATTCCACACATTGCTCCAGTAAGGATGATGATCCATTTTTTCGGCTTCCATGGCAACCCGTGTCATAAATGCAAATGCTTCACTGAAATTTTTAAATTCAAATTTTCTATAGAGTTTATTTTCTTCTTCTTTCCATTTACCCCCGCCCACTAAAGGGCCATTATTAGCAGTACTCATAATAAAATGTTTTATTGTAAAAATGAAACTACAAGTTATGTTTTTTTTATTCCCCTTTAGGGGATAGAGGCACATTAAAAAATCAGGTGTTCTTTATTTTTAATTTTTTCATTTGTAAGCTCCATAACTAACTGGACTGCGCTGATTGTTTTTATAGCTGAAATATATTCCAGTACTGATTCATCAGCAACGATTTCGCCTTTTATCAGCCATAAAAAATCGAGGTGTTTAAATTCTGGCAAAAGATATTCGCCGTCGAACTGGTTGTTGTATAAATAATGGCTCAGGCAGCTGGCGTCTTCATGAAAATCATAGACTGAAAAAAAATAGTTGCGCCGCTTGCGGGTCAATTGTATTTCAATATCATTATTGATTCGAAATTCAATTCCCATTAACTGGTTCAATTGCCAGCTCAATTGGTAGTCTTTTACAGGGGCCATGATGCCGAGCAGCTTTGTGTCTTCAAAGAAGTCATGCGTCAGTTCTGCAGTATCAAGAATTAGTTTCATTTTTTAAACCTCACCCCTCTCCGGGAGAAAGGGGAATAAGAGTCTTATTTAAAAGTTTGTTACCATAATTAATTTTAAAACTGGACTTCAGTTTCTATTACCTCACTCCCCCTTTTTATTTTTACTTTTACTTTATCGCCTTTCATAAATTTCCCCAATGTTTGCATATAACTATCCATAGACGAAATGCTGTAATCGCCAATTTGTAAAATAATATCACCTGCTTTAATTCCGGCTTTTTGTGCAGGTCTTCCCTCACTTACTCCATCGCAGCGCAGTCCCGCACCGGAAAAAGTATAGTCAGGCATTACACCCATCGTTACACTTCCGCTACGCATAGAACCCGACGATTGGGCTTCTCTTGTTTTTGTAAATAAGGGTTTTTCTTTTTCATCCATTGCATTTATTACGGAAACAATATGTTTTATGATTTGTAATTCACCGGTATAATTTACAAACTGGAAATCATCAGATGGTTTGTGATAGTCTGAATGTAATCCTGTAAAATAGAAAAGCACGGGAATATCTTTTCTGTAAAACGAAGTGTGATCACTTGGGCCGGTGCCGCTTGAATCAATCCTGATTACAATGGGCGGGGCAGTATTTTTTTTATAAGGCAGGGTAAAAAAATCATTATTATTTATTACATCAGCCCATACTGGCGAAGTGCCAAAACCGCCAATGGTTAAAACCTTACTGCTATCATTCAACCGCCCCACCATGTCCATATTTATCATATAGGCTGCGGTCTTCAAATCAATGGTTGGGTTTTCAGTAAAATATTTTGAACCATACAAACCCAATTCTTCACCGGAAAAAGCGATAAAGAGATAATTATTGTTTTTAGATTTTGATACAGCAAGAATTTTTGCAAGCTCTATCAACGCAGCAGTGCCGCTTGCATTATCATCTGCACCATTATGTATTAGTTTTTCACCAGTTCGCAACATGGAGTTGCCATCTTCGCCATAGCCCAGGTGATCGAAATGTGCACCGAGAATTACTGTAGAGGTTGCATTGTTGTTTATAAAACAAATTACATTATTCCCAGTTTTTGTTTTTTCTGTGATTTTAATTTTCAAATTAATATCAAGTGGCGCATCCGTATCTTTAAAAAACTTTGAAGCTACATTTCTTACAATATAAATAACTGGAATTGTTAATAGAGCAGAACGATCTTTTCCGTTAAATGTAAGTTTATCTTCTGTAACGGAAGTATTATAAATAAACAAGGCCGATGCGTTTTTCTTTTTTACTTCTGTGGCTTTATTTTTTATAAATCCATCCAGGTCGAAATGCGGATTGTTTTTATTTTCATCAATCGTTTCTTTCAAATCGAAAAACCAGGGCATATCTGCTTCACGCAACGCAATAGAAGGCAGTGCCTCCATTTTAATATCGGGTGAAAAGGGAAAGGGAAAAAAATCCTTCGCAGGGGTTAGAATAATATTATTTATTTCCAGCGATGTGGAAGGGTCAATTTCTTTTCCTTCGTTTACTACAAAAGGCTGAAAAAAATTATTTGTCCCTTTGGGCGAAAGCCCTGCTTTTTGAAATTCACGGCTGATATATTCCATTGCCAGTTGCTCGCCTGCGGTTCCGGTTCTTCTACCCTCTAATTTATCATCAGCAAGAAATCGGATATGCGTTTTAAGATTGTTGACAACAAGAGTATCGGGGTTTATTTTTTTGGATTTATTTTTTTTGCCCTGGGCAATAGAAAAATCAGAGATAAGAAATAAAATAAAAATAATAAGGAGTCGGTACATGTAGTAGAAATTAATTTGGCAACAAAGGTACAGATCGGGAAATGTTTTTTTAAGAAAGAATGAATAAGAAATTTGAAAGATTGGAAACAAAAGCGGGTTAGGAGGAAAAATTGAATGCAGCGAGTGCTGTAGCTATTTCAGCTCCAACTTTTGCATTATATTTTATTAAAGCAATATTAGCTTCAAGGCTTTCTCCATTTGTTTGCCCAGCTATATATTTTAATAAAAAGGGAGTTACTTCTTTCCCGGCAATTTTATTTTCATCGGCTGCTTTTAAGGCAGCCTGAATATAAATTTCCATTTCAGATGCATCAATTTCCTGGGCTGCTGGAACCGGGTTGGCAATTAACACAGCACCATCAAGCCCCAACTGCCATTTAGTATGTAGCATGCGGGCAATTTCATCGGCGGTATTTAATCTTAGTGGAGAAGCGTAGCCACTTTTTCGTGAATAGAAACTTGGAAACTCATCCTGCCCAATTGTTACAACGGGTATTCCTTTTGTTTCAAGGTATTCCAGTGTTAATCCAATATCAAGAATGGATTTTACCCCGGCAGAAACAACTGCAACAGAAGTGTTTTGCATTTCAGTAAGATCCGCTGATATGTCCATTGTTTGTTGAGCATTTCTATGCACACCACCGATTCCTCCTGTTACAAATATTTTTATTCCAGCCATTGAAGCAATTTGCATGGTTGCCGCAACTGTAGTGGCGCCTAATAAATATTTACTGATTACATAAGGCATGTCTCTTATACTTACCTTCCACACATCTTTAGCTGAGGCAAAATATTCGAGCTGTTCTTTGTTTAATCCCACGTGGCATTTGCCATTTATAATTGCAATGGTTGCGGGTATTGCTCCGTTTTCCCTGACAATTTCTTCTACTTCAATTGCCGTATTTATATTTTGTGGATATGGCATTCCATGAGAAATAATGGTGGATTCTAATGCAACCACAGGTTTAGAAGCCGCGAGGGCTTCGGCTACACCATGATGTATTTCTAAAAATGAATTCATTAGTCAGGATAATATTTTGAAACGAGTTGTAATAATTTTTGCTGATTCAGGTGGGTGGCAATTGCTCCATTCACCTGTAATATTTCTGCCGAAAGGGTATGTGCCAGTTTTAAACAACCAAGTTCGTCTTTATTAAGAATTTTCCCCAGAATAAATCCAGATAAAGAACCATCACCAGCACCGGTGCAATCCACTACTTCTATTTCCGGCGCCTGAAGTGTAATTGATTTTTCTTTGTTGTATAAAGCCGAACCATGTTTCCCATTATGAAGCCAGATATTTTTTACTCCTCTTTCCAGCAACTCTTCTATTTGCTGTTGTGTAAAAAATGCTTTTTCAGAACACAACACGGGGAGCTCATCTTCATTTGGAGTAATAAGATGAAGCCCGTTCAAATTTGCTTCTTTAAATTTTCTTGCCGGAGGAACGGATACGGGTTCAAGAATAAACGGAATACCTGTTTCATTACTGAATGCAAGCAACCAGTCTGCCGTTTCAACACTTACATTAGCATCTGCCAGCAGGTACGATGCCGTTTTTAATAAATCTTTATGTTGCTCTAAATGTTGCGGGGTAATTAAATAGTTGGCAGCATTGGTTAAGAATGCAGAAAACAGGGAGCCGTCAGGATTTAATATGCCTGTGTATTTTCCTGAGAGGCCTTCTTTGGTTATAGATGCATCAAGATTTACGCCGGCATTTTTACAAACATTTTTCAGCCAGCCTCCGTCACTGTCATTGCCAAACACACTTATTAATTGTACAGGAACATTCAGCAATGCAAGCTGGTGTGCAATATTTCTGCTTACGCCTCCTGTGGTTTTTGTAACTATTGCTTCATTTGTAGTTGCAAGCATCATTTCATCCTGTGCATGAAACAATTCATCAATAAAGGATGCGCCAATACAAATAACCGGGTTTGACATACTGTAAAAATAATGTCTTAGGAGTATTTTTTTTCTTTTTAAAAATAAATACAAAGCAATACGCCTGGAAAGTTAAGGGATGTATTTAAAATGAATAACCAGTCTTTGATAGTGCTTTTTATTATTCAGACAAACTACTTTTTTAAAAATAAAAAATCATCGGCGCTAACAACTTTTAAAAAATTTACCCGGTACTTCTTCCAGCATGGCTTCTATTTTTTTGGCAGCATTGGTAATAGAGAGACCGCCAAGATTGGTGCATCGCAAGGTATGATGTATCTGATCTCCCACTGCTTTCATGGTTTCTATTACTTCATCCAAAGGAATCAGTTGTTCATAATCGGACAAAGCCATATTAGCACAGGACACGGCATTGGTAGCAGCCATTACATTTCTTCCGAGGCATGGAGCTTCTACACGATTGCCGATCGGATCACAGATTATACCTAATGAATTTTGTAAAGCGAGTGAAGATGCTGCAATGGATTGTTTGAGTGTGCCACCCTGCATTTCTACTATAGCAGCAGCGGCCATACCTCCACCCGATCCGGTTTCGGCCATACAACCACCTACCTCTGCAGCAAAAGTTGCATGTGCTGCAATGAACACCCCAATCAATCCTGCAGATAACATCGCTTTCACTAATTCATCTTCATGTAAATGCATAGAATGTGCGGTACCGAACAGTGCACCTGGCAATGCACCACAACTTCCGGCGGTGGGTGCTGCTACAACCACTCCCATTGAACTTTTTACTTCCATCATGGCACTTACATACATGATGATACGGTTATTCGTTTCACCTCCTATTAATTTATCTGCTTCCAGTTTTTCTTTAAACTGTAATGACTGACTTCCTAAAATACGATCTTCATAATGTGTTCCTTTTAAACCAAGCTCAATAGCATTGCCCATGATATGAATAATACTGCGCATCTTTTCAAATACCTCAATGGCAGAAATATTTCCTCTTGCCATTTCGTAATCTACAGCCAGCTCCCAAAGGGCTTTATTTTTACCGGCATTATATTCTATCATTTCATTGCAGGTAATAAAAGGTACCTGTAAATTTTTGCGGGCCATTACAGGTAAAACGGGTTGCAGTTGTTTGATGAACGAAACGCCTTCCATTGCCAGTAGTTCTTTAAAAATTGTCTCATCCAAAAATGCTTGCGACTTAATTTCAATAAAAGATATTTTGCCTTCGTGAAATTCTATATCATCAAATTGTATAGAAGCTTTTAAAAAGGCAATGATGTTTTCTGGCTTATCACAATAGATCAATGTTTCAAAATAATCTCCTGCCATAGAAACTTTCACATCATCAATGGCAATCACTTCAATCATTCCGCCGCCAGTGGAGATGGCGGTGAGTTTTCTTGTTTCTTTATTATTATCCAGTGTTATCTTATACAGGTTAGGGTGTCCGTTGCCGATATCAACAATATTGATTTTGACATTTATTCCTGCTGTTACAATATGTTTATCCGATTGGGGCAATCGTTCATCATAAGCTTCCCATCCAAGAAATCCACCAAACAATCCCATATCAGATCCCTGGCTTTTATGTGTGGTAGCCAAAGAACCGTTGGGATCAAATTCAATTAAAACGTCTTTGATATTTTCATCCATCAGGTCTCTGCACAAACGGGCAATGCGTAAAGATGCTGCACAGTGCGAACTTGATGGGCCCCTCATTACCGGGCCGATGACATCATTGAAAATGCTGGGGAAAGTGCTCATGTTGTTGGTTGCTAATTTTTTTCCTCTTCAAGGTACAAATAATTTATTGAAGCCTGTACAGGGCATTTGATTGAACCACATAGGCACATAAAGCACAACAGAAAAAAACACATAGAGCTATGTGTATACCTATGTTTCTATGCTCCTATGTGGTTCAATAATAAATAAGAGAAAAAATTATTTACAAATTCTTTTTCCAATACTGCGCCATTGTTCTCCTCATCTGCAAAGTTGTGTTCGCTCCCTGGCTGATACCATGATCTCTCATTGGATATGCCATCATGCTGAAGAGTTTATTGTTTTTTATCAGTTCATTCACCAGCATTTCAAAATTTTGATAATGCACATTGTCATCTCCTGTTCCATGCATAATCATGAGATTGCCCTCTAATTTTTTTGCATGTGTTAACGGAGATCCTTCCCGGTATCCTTCCACATTATCAGAAGGCAGGCCCATGTATCTTTCTTGATAAATATTGTCGTACAATGTTTGTAATGAAACAAAGGAAATAGCAATTGCTGTTTTAAACACATCACCATGACGGAAAATACAATGCAATGACATTTGCCCGCCACCACTCCATCCCCATATACCAACATGATTGGCATCTATAAAAGGGAACATGGTCATTATTTTTTTTGCTGCTTCTGCCTGGTCATCTGCTGCCAGCAAACCTATCTGGCGGTAAATACATTTTCTGAAATCACGACCCCGTGGTACTCTTGTTCCGCGGTTATCAATGCTCATCACAATACAACCTAATTCATTGGCCAGGTATTGATGCCAGAGATTATCTCCGGTGCCCCAGTTGTCCTGCACGGTAGAACCCGCAGGTTCTCCATACACATGAAAGATGACCGGATATTTTTTTTGCGGATCAAAATCTTTTGGCTTTATGATCCATGCATCCAACACAACATCTCCAATGTCTACTTTAAAAAATTCTTTGTTGCGCAAGCCCAATTCCTTCATTTTATTTTTCAAAACAGTATTGTCTTCCAGCTGTTTTATTTCTGAATGTGTAGAAAGATCGATCAGTGATATGCGTGGTGGAGTGGTTGCATTTGTAAAATTGTGTATCGCATATTTTGCATCGGCAGAAATCTGGTAAGCATGTTGGCCAGCCATACCGGCAGGTGAAACTCTTTCTGCTTCCCCACTTCCATCGAGCCGGCTGCGATATAAATACCGCTGTGTAAAATTTTCCGGCGAAGCAATATAATATACATAACCACTTGAGGGATCGATGCAATTAATATTTACCACATCAAAATTTCCTTTGGTGATCAGTTGCATTTCTTTTCCATCTCTTGATACTTTATACAAATGCAGCCAGCCATCTTTTTCACTGGTCCAGGTAAATGCTTTTGTATTATCCAACCAAACAATATTATCGTGTATATCCAGGAAAGCTTCGTCTTTATCTGTAAGAATATTTTTCAGCGCCATGGTTTTTGTATTCCCTACCCACACTGTATTTGTATTCTGCAAACGGTTCAGTTGCTGAATCATCACTTCATCAGAACCGGAGATATAATCCATGCGGGCTAAATAATTGTTGCGGGGATCACCGGGTACCTTGAACCATTTTGTTTGTCCGCCCGTAGCAGGAACAACTCCAACTTTTACAGCAGAATTTGCTGTACCTACTTTTGGATAGGGCAATGGAATAGGTACTGAATAATTTGAATCTACATTATTAATCATGTAAAAAGTGCCGACACCTTTTGTATCTGATTGCCAGTATGAAATATTTTTTCCATCGGGACTCCAGCGAAAACCATCGCGGTTATCCAGTTCTTCTTCATACACCCAGTCGAAAGTACCGTTGATGATATTTTTTCCACCATCTTTTGTTAATTGTGTAATTACTCCGGTACTTATATTTTCTGCATATATATTCAGCTTGCTAACATAGGCTACCCTTCCTCCATCCGGAGAAAATTTAGCAAACATCAGTGTTGCTTCTTCAAGGCCCTTGCCTAATTGTTTTAGTTTACCCGTAGTAAGATTCAGCACCCAGTAATCACCCCTGGAATTTTGCCGCCACACTTTACGGGTATTGGTAAAAACCAATAGCTTGCTGTTCTCATCACTCCATATATAGTTGGCAATGGATAAAGGTTTGTTTGCTCCTGCGGGAATCAGTTGTTTGGCATTTACCAAAACTTTTCTTGTTCCGCTTTCTGCATCATATACTACAATATCATTTCCTTTTGCATCGGCATTATTCTCAAGAGTAGAATAACTTTTGTTATCCTTCATCCACCGCAATTGTCCTACGCCTTTAGCCCTGTAGAGATTATTGGTATAAACATCTTCAAGAGTTAATTTTTTAGTTTGTGCATTGCTGCTGCCAATAAAAAATACAGCACTAAGAAAAAGTAAGCCGAATGATAATTTATGATTCATGATGTCAATTTTATTTTTAAAAAGTATAGTTATAATTATTTGACCTGGTAACTTTCGCCTTTTACTGTTTGAAATTCTATTAATCCGCCAGGGAGTTTTTTGAAAGAAACTTTCTTGCCGTTATTTGTAATTTTTACATTGGGATTTGTTTCAATCCTGCAAACCTCTCCTGCCTTGGATAAAATATTCAATGTAGTTAGTTTTTTATTTTGCCATTGAATATCCAGTTCAAAAGCCCCTCTTGCACAAACTCCTTTAAATTCTCCTTCACTCCATTCGTCGGGTAATGCGGGTAATAATTTTATAAATCCGTCATGCGATTGCGTCAGCATTTCAGTAACAGCAGCGGTAACACCAAAATTTCCATCAACCTGAAGCGATCTGCCACATAGTGCAAATAAGGATGTGCAGCTCTGATCTTTTAAATACCCTTTATAAATTTTATTGGCCCGGTTACCATCATTCATCCTTGCCCACAAAGCCATTTTCCAGGCTCTAGAAAAACCGGTGGAAGCATCACCTCTTTCTTCCAAAACTTTTTTATAGGCCTCAATTAAAGCAGGTGTTCTTTTTTCATACAATACTTTACCCGGATATAATCCATACATATGTGAAAAATGACGATGATTTTTTTCCAGTGACTTCCAATCATCAGCCCATTCCTGCAATGAACCATCTTTTCCTATTTGCGGAGGCACTAGCTTTTCTCTTGCTATTATTACGCTTTGAACAAATGAATCTTCTTTTCCTAAAACTTTTGATGCTTCAATAAAATAACCAAACAGATCGTAGAGTATCTGCATGTCAATAGAAGAACCAGCACAAATAGTAGTACCTTCTCTGAATCCAGCAGTTACTTCATCAAAGTAGGGTTTGTTTCCACCACCATCGGGAAAATTTTCTGGTGATGTAGATGGATTCGTTACCAACCATTTTCCATTGGGATGCGGCACTAAAAAATCCATAAAGAATTGTACAGAGCCTTCTATCAACGGATAAGATTCTTTTAAAAAATCTTTATCCATTGTGTATTGATAGTGCTCCCACAAATGTGTGCAAAGCCAGGCGCCACCTACTGTGAATGTTCCCCATGTTGGTCCATCCATGGGTGCCGCCACTCTCCATATATCTGTATTCTGATGAAACACCCATCCTCTTGCTCCATAATGTTCCTTTGCAACCTGCGAACCCTGATCAGTTAATTCTTTTATCATGCGTACCAATGGTTCGGCACATTCAGAAAGATTGCCACTCTCTACCGGCCAGTAATTCATTTCTGTATTGATGTTGGTAGTATATTTTGAATCCCAGGAAGGATTCATATTATCATTCCATATACCCTGCAGGTTGGCGGGTTCTGTACCGGGTCTTGATGAACCAATCATTAAATATCTGCCGAACTGGTAACTTAATGCTGCCATAGATGGATCTGGTTCGGTCTGAATTTTTTTTACCCTTTCTGTTGTTGGTAAAAAAGAATTTGGAGTATTGGGTAATTGCAGTGAAACACGATTGAAATATTTTTTATGATCAGTCACAGCTGATTCAAGAATTGTTTTATAGTTTTTATTTTTAATGTTTTTAAAATAATCATTTACTCTTTGGTGCTGATCGGCACTTACATCTTTGTAATTCACAAAATTTGTGGCTGCTGCAAAATATAAAGTAACAGCTGTCGCATTTTCAATGATGAGATCAACACCATTGGTTTTCATAGTGCCATTTTCCGGCACTGCTTTTATTCTTGCCTCGTATTTTATTTTTCCTACTACACCCATATAGTCAGCGGATTTTCCGGTAAGTATCAATCCATCATTACCATAAGGGTCCATTCTGAAATAATCGGTAGCATAATTGGAATGTGTTTGATTTCTTTCTCCACGCAGGTTAGCGGTAAAAGAAATACTGCCGGGCTTATCAGCGGATATGCGAACTACAATTACCTGTTCTGGTGCCGATGCGAATACTTCCCGATGGTAGGTGATGCCATTTGAATTATAGGAGACACCTGAGATCCCGGTTTCCAGATCAAGCCATCGTTTATAATCGGTAATGCTGTCCTGGTTTTTAAAAAACAAATGCAGGTTTGCCAGGCATTGGTATTTCATTTGTTCCACCGGGTAGCCCATTAAATTTCTGCCGAATAAATTATGTGCTGCTAAATATTTTTCTTCAAATACCATTTTTTGAATTTCTGGTAAAACTTTATATCCGCCTTTTACCACAGTAGAATACGGACCGCCTGACCAATAAGTTTCTTCATTCAGTTGAATACGTTCTTCTTTGTTTTTTCCAAACACCATAGCACCAAGACGGCCATTACCAACCGGCAATGCATCTTCCCATTTTTGTGCAGGCTTATCATACCATAATAATGTAGAAGGATTAAAAGTTCTGTTGTTTATTTTTTCTGGGATATCTTTTGTTTGTGCCAGTAATAAATTAGCTGATTGTAGTATGATTGTTATATAAATAAATATCTGACGTTTCATAATAAAAAATTTACCCATTTAAATTTAAAGACTTACTCTTCTTTCTTTTTTACAACCAAATACCAATCATTCTCCAATGGCAGATAACCGTAATCATAACAATAGAAATAAGTTTTACCAGTTTTGGTTGTGTAAGTGTGTGTCAGGTATTTAAAATGAAAGCCGAGACGCTGCAATTTGTCTTTATTTGCTTTAGCCGTTTCTTCTCCATCTGGTAAAATACTTTCAAGGATTTTCCGGTTTTTTAATAAAGTATTGTTTATGTTTCTTACATAACCGCTGTGGCTTCCCTTTGCTTTTTGCTGATTATTGTAGTTGTTGCGGCAATAATCGTTGCAGAATTTTTTATCAACCCTTCCTTTTAGTTTTTCGCCGCAGGCAAGACAGGTTTTGGTTTCTAATGCAGGCATAGTAATGGTTTCAGGGAATTAAGGTACGGGAAAATATCTGTGTGCAAACGTTTTTACCCGTTTAGCTTCACAAGTAAACGGATAAAAACCGGATACCGCTTTTCGGCACTATCATCTTTGTGTTGTCAATCGGGAGACGTCGCCGGTTGATTGAGATAAAAAATTTAAAACCGCTTTCGCAAAACCTGAAAAGGAACGGAGGCACAAAACTTAAAACTATGTACGCTTTAAAAAACAAAGTACAATTGATTGGCAACCTGGGCGGCAAACCAGAAGTAAAGAACACAGAAAGTGGAAAGAAACTGGCTCAGTTCAGCATCGCTACCAGCGAAAGCTATCGCAACGCTAAAGGCGAAAAAGTAACAGAAACACAATGGCACCGCATTATAGCATGGGGCAAGCTTGCTGAGATTGCTGAAAAATATCTTGATAAAGGAAAAGAAGTTGCTATCGAAGGCAAGCTGGTAAACCGCAGTTATAATGATAAAGACGGTAACAAAAAATACATTACCGAAATACAGTTGAATGAACTGCTGATGCTGGGTGCAAAGCCGGCCACTGAAGCATAAATTTTCAGCCACGAATTGCACGAATAACACGAAAAATGTTTCGGCAATTCGTGGCTTTTTTTTAAAAAATTAAATTTTTTGCTATGACTGACCTTTTATACAAGGATGAAGTTTATGAAATTGTTGGAATTTGCATGGCAGTTTATAATGAACTCGGCTATGGGTTTTTAGAAATAGTTTATAAAGATGCAATGGAAATTGAGTTCATCGAAAACGAAATGGACCATGTAAGAGAACATGAGTTTCCTATTTTATATAAGGGGAAAAAGCTAAAGCGAACATTTTTTTCTGACTTCACCGCATTTGAGAAAATAATTGTTGAAGTAAAAACAAATGCAGAGGGAATTTCTGATGATACAATTGCTCAAACTTTAAATTATTTAAAAGCCTCTGAATATAGAGTTGGACTTATTATTAACTTCGGAAAACGAAAACTTGAATACAAAAGACTTGTTTTCTGAATTTGTATTTATTAGTGCAATTAGTGTAATTCGTGGCTAAATAAAAAACCCGTGGCAAACATTACTTACGACACTACCAATGAAATGTTCCGGCTGGCTACCGAATTAGTCAATCAAAGCTCCCGCAACATATTTCTTACAGGAAAAGCGGGTACCGGCAAAACAACATTTCTAAAATACATACGGGAAAATTGTCATAAGCAAATGGCAGTAGTAGCGCCGACAGGTGTAGCAGCTATTAATGCCGGCGGTGTTACCATGCATTCATTTTTTCAATTACCCTTTTCACCATTTATTCCAGATACGGGTGGTGGTTTCAGAAATAATAATGATGAAGTAGCAAACCGCAACAGCCTAATCAGCCGGTTAAAGATGACGAATGAAAGAAAAAAAATTATTCGTGAGCTTGAGTTGCTAATAATTGATGAAATAAGTATGGTGCGTTGCGATACTCTGGATGCGGTAGATACAATACTTCGCCATATCCGCCGCAGACATTATGAACGGTTTGGCGGATTGCAGGTATTATTTATTGGCGATATGTTTCAATTGCCTCCCGTAATTAAAGCTCCAGAATGGAATTTGATAAAAGATTACTACAACAGTCCGTTTTTCTTTGACAGTATTGTTATAAAAGAAGACCCCCCTCTTTTTATTGAGTTTAAAAAAATTTACAGGCAAAGCGAAGAAAAATTTATCAATCTCCTGAACCAGGTTCGGAATAATGAACTGGAAGATGATGGAAGAGAGCTATTGGAAAGTCGTTTTCAGCCTGTATTCCGCAGAACAAAAAATGATGGTTATATAATTCTTACAACGCATAATGAAAAAGCAAGAAATACAAATGCAAACGAACTTTTAAATCTTAATGCCACTTCATTTACATACACGGCTGAGGTAACAGGAGATTTCCCTGAGTCAGCCTATCCGGCTGATGAATTACTTCAGTTAAAAGCAGGCGCCCAGGTGATGTTTATTAAAAATGATTCTGAAAAATCAAAAAGATATTTCAATGGAAAGATTGGGGTGATTACAGAACTTGATAAAGAAAAAATTGTTGTTCAGTGTAATGATGAACCAGATACTATTGATGTAAAAAAAGAAAAATGGGAAAACATCCGCTATGCAATCAACAATACAACCCGCCAGCTTGAAGAAGAGGTTCTGGGTTTATTTGTTCAGTATCCATTAAGGTTGGCATGGGCAATTACTATACACAAAAGTCAAGGACTAACATTTGAAAAAGCAATTATAGATGCAGGTGAAGCCTTTGCTCCGGGCCAGATTTATGTTGCACTAAGCCGTTGCACTACACTCGACGGAATCGTTCTTCAAAGCCGGATAAAATCAAATGGCTTTTTTACTGATGAAAGAATTGTTAGGTTCTCACAAAAAAGTTCTTCAGCAAATTTGCTGGAACAGGAATTACAGGAGTCGAGAAAAAATTACCAGTTAAAAGTTTTGCTTTCATTGTTTGATTATAAAATCATGATAGCAGAAATTAATGAATTGAATGATTACTTATCAGAGCACAAATCTTCTTTTAATATTGAAGCCGGCGAATGGATAAATGAAATTTCAGGTAAGATAAATGAGATACAATTGATAGCAGCGAAATTTCAATTGCAGTTAAAAAATTTATTTTTAATTGATGAACAGCCCGAATCCAACTCTGTTTTGCAGGAACGTATAAAAGCAGGCGGGACTTATTTTGTAAATGAACAAAATAAATTATTAGAATTAATCCATAAATCACCAGTGGTTACCGATAGTCGTATTCATGCAAAGGAATTTAATGATGGATTGAAAGAAGTCTTTGTGCAGTTGTCAAGAAATAAATATATGCTGGATGGTTTGGTTGGAAAATTTGAAATGGAAACTTATCACCTGAGAAAGAAAAATTTTATTTTACCTGCATTTACAGTAAACGCATATGCCGGTGTCGCAAAGCAAAGAATTGAAAGCACTCATCCCCATTTGCATCAGCAATTGAGAAAAATGCGGGATAATATTTGTGCTAAAAAAGATTTACCAATTTACATAGTTGCAGGGACAAATACATTAAATGAGATGGCCCGGTTTCTTCCCCAAAGTTTAACTGAGCTAAGAAAAATCAGCGGGTTTGGGGATGCAAAAATTGCACAGTACGGCAAGCAGTTTTTAGATATAATTCTTGAGTATTGTAAAGAAAATAATCTTTCATCGTTGATTCAAGAAAAATCCCCTAAAAGAGAAAGAAAATCAAGTACGGGTGAAAAAAAACCAAAGGTTGATACCAAAGCAGAATCGTTCAAACTTTATAAAGAAGGAAAATCAATTCCTGATATTTCAAAAGAAAGAAACCTGACCGCTCAAACAATAGAAGGACATCTTGCTTATTTTGTAGAAATCGGAGAAATACAAATAAGTGAATTGGTAAGTAGGGAAAAAATTGTTTTGATTGAACCGGCGTTAAAGAATTTTCAGGGAGGAAATATTACACATATAAAAGAAAAACTGGGAAGCAATGTTAGTTTTAGTGAAATTAAACTTGTATTAGCTTCACATGAGTTTCAGAAAAAATCATCTTCCCATGAAGACCATTAAAATTTGTACATCACTTGGATTAATACCAGAAATACGGCTTGCCTGACCTAAAGTAGTGGGTTTAATTTTTGTTAGTTTTTCTCTTGCCTCATTTCCCAAAGCTTGTATCTTTTTGTAATCAAAAGTATCTGGAATTTTTAAATCTTCCAGTTGTCCCATTCTTTCAACCAACTCCTTTTCTTTTTCTATATAAATATCATATTTCACCTGAATGGAAGCTTGCTCAATCATTTCGGAGGAATAGTTTTTCAATTGTGATTTTAATGCAGGCAAATGGTTGCTCAATTCTTTCAATTCAATTCCGGGACGCAGTAAAATTTTTGAGAGTTTCTGTTTTTCAGTAATTGGGGAAGAAAAAAATTTTTCAAGTAAGGGATTTATATCTTCAGGAGTAACGGAATTTTCATTCAGTATTATTTTAATTTTTTCAACTCCTTCTCTTTTTGCTCTAACTAAATCCATTCGTTCCTGTGATGCCAATCCAAGTCGATAACTTAATTCTGTTAAACGTAAATCCGCATTGTCCTGCCTTAACAATGTCCTGAATTCAGCTCTTGACGTAAACATTCTATATGGCTCTTCGGTTCCTTTACTTATAAGGTCGTCAATCAATACTCCAATGTATGCTTCGCTCCTTTTTAATACTACTGGCTCAAGTTCTCTGACTCTTTGATGGGCATTAATGCCAGCCATCAATCCCTGGCAGGCAGCTTCTTCGTAACCAGTGGTCCCATTTATTTGTCCAGCAAAAAAAAGGTTGTTAATCAGCTTTGTTTCAAGGGAATATCTTAATTGCGTTGGCGGAAAAAAATCATATTCTATTGCATAACCCGGTCTAAATATTTTTGCCTTTTCAAAACCACCAATATTACGAATCGCTTCGTATTGAATTTCTTCAGGTAAAGAAGTAGAGAACCCGTTTACATATATTTCAACCGTATTCCATCCTTCTGGTTCAATAAAAAGCTGGTGTCGCTCCCTTTCAGCAAAACGGTTAATTTTATCCTCTATACTTGGGCAATATCTTGGGCCGATTCCATCAATTCTTCCAGAAAACATTGGACTTCTGTCAAAACCAGTTTTAAGAATGTCATGTACTTTCTGATTTGTATATGTTATCCAACAGCTTCTTTGCTCCTTTGGTTTTTCAATATTTAAATAGGAAAATCCTTCAATTACATCATCACCTGGCTGTTCTTCCATTTTTGAATAATCAAGACTTCTTCCATCTACTCTGGGTGGTGTTCCGGTTTTTAATCGATCACTTTCAAATCCAAGCGAAACAAGTTGTTCGGTTATGCCAGTCGCAGCTTTTTCTGAAACCCTACCCCCTCCAAAATTTTTTTCACCTATATGGATTATCCCATTTAAGAATGTTCCGTTTGTAAGAACAACGGCTTTTGATTCTATCTCATGACCTAAACCAGATATAACTCCCGAACAGGTGCCGTTCTTAATAAGTAATCCTTTAACCATATCCTGGTAAAAGTCAACATTCGGAGTTTTTTCAAGCATTTCCCTCCACGTGGAAGCAAAAAGCATTCTGTCGCTTTGAGCTCTTGGGCTCCACATAGCAGGACCCTTTGACCGGTTAAGCATTCTGAATTGAATCATTGACTTGTCAGTCACAATTCCAGAATATCCACCCATAGCATCTATTTCCCTAACTATTTGACCCTTAGCTATTCCACCCATTGCTGGATTACAGCTCATTTGTGCTATAGTTTGCATGTTCATGGTTATCAAAAGAACTTTTGATCCGAGATTTGCTGCTGCTGCTGCTGCTTCAGAACCAGCATGACCCGCTCCTACTACGATTATATCATATTTTGGAAACATAAAGGACCAAAGGTAAAGCCAATGGTTAATTTATTTAGAACTTAATTTATTCAATTGTTTCACGTGAAGTCGTTAATTGGGCATATTATATTTATTTCACATGAAATCTACTACTAAAATAAAGTGAGAGGTATTTGTCTTCTTTAATTCGGATTTGCTTTTTTTCAATTTTCTTTTTGTCCTTATATCCACAAAGATGAAGTAAACCATGAATCATAACACGGTGGAGTTCTTTATTAAAAGAAAAATGAAAAATTTTTGAGTTCTCATTTATTCGGTCCACACTAATATAAATATCTGCTATTATTAATTTCTTGTTTTCTGATAGGTCAAAAGTCAAAATATCTGTAAAATAGTCATGATTTAAAAAGGTTTTATTAAGCTTTCTAAGTTGTAAATCAGTGCAAAAGACAAAGTTTACAGTCTTTAATTTTTTCCCCTCTTGTAATATTATGAGATCAATAAAATGTTTAAATTTTTTCCGATCCTTAAATGAAAATTTAATTCCAGTGGGGAAAAATCGAATTCTTTTATTAATTTCTCTTATCATATTTTCATATTTCGTAAGCAAAAGTAAATCAGCAGATTTAGCTTTGTTATATTCAAATGAGATTAACGGAATTAAGGCCTGGTCAGCAGGCAATCATAAGTCAGTTTACTAGTAGCGAGATTTCTTTAAAACTACTAGAAATGGGATGTATCCCAGGAGAAAAAATTTTAGTTGAGCAGATTGCACCAATGGGTGACCCTATTTCAATATGTATTTCTGGCTACACTTTAAGCCTTAGGCTTTGCGAAGCAGAAAATATAATTGTCGACATAATTAATTGACTATCAAACAACTAATGAAAATTGGTTTATACTTTGGTTCTTTCAATCCTATACACGTCGGGCATTTAATAATTACAAATCATATTTTAAATGAAACGGGATTGAAAAAAGTTTGGTTTATTGTATCTCCACAAAATCCTTTTAAGCAAAAAAATAATTTACTAAATGAATATGACAGGTTACATCTTGCTAGACTGTCAGTAGAATCTGACAACAGAATCGCTGTTTCAGATATTGAGTTTAATCTACCACGACCTTCTTATTCAATAGACACTCTAACATATTTAAATGAAAAATATCCTGAGAATGAATTTTCAATAATTATGGGAAGCGATAGCTTTAAGAATCTTGATAAATGGAAGAACTATGAAAAAATAACCAAAGATTATTTAATCTATGTTTATAAACGAGAAGGCTTTGAAATTAATAATAGTATTCTTGCAAATATTATTGTGCTTGAAGCTCCAATATTACAAATATCTGCAACATATATCCGCCAGCATATTAAAGAGGGAAAATCTATTCGTTATCTCGTTCCGGAAAATGTAAGAGAAGAAATTGAATCAAGAAAATTTTACAAAAAAAAAGATTAAAAAAAATATCCCAAAAGCAAACATCCTATTACCAAAAAGGGCGGTGGTAGTTTTGTGAACAGCAATAAAGTAAAAGTAGCGGCTATAACTGTTGCATTTAAAAGACTTCCAAGTTTAAATTCCAATAAAGAAAAATCTTTCATTAAATAGAAGGTTGCGGCAATCATTATTCCGACAACAACAGCATTTATTCCCTCAAGAGACCGGTATACGGCAGCATATTTTTTCATATTGTGCCATATTGGGAAAAAAAATAAAACTAATAATGCGCTTGGTAAAAAAATTGCAACCGAACCAATTAAACATCCAAGTAGGTGCATCATTGTTTTTTCCTTTTGAGTTTTGCCCAAATCTTTTAAAGCCATACCTCCCGCAAAAGAAGCAATTGAAAAAACAGGCCCCGGCATTGCTCTCACTATTCCCATTCCGGTGTACATATCTTCTTTATCAATACTTATAACAGCAGAGTCTTTTTTTATTATAGCATCCGGACGAACAGAAAACTGCTCATACATCATAGGCATTAATACTTGTCCGCCACCAAATACAAGACTACCCATCCGATAGGTGTTTTCAAAAAGATTAATGGGACTACGATTTGGTAAATCGTTTTTCCTTGCGAATTCACTAAGTGAACCCGCAGCAATAAATATGATTCCAAATAACCAAAAATTCCACCACTTAATTTTTTTTGGTTTTTGTTCTTTTTGAGGGATTCGTTTTCTACTGAGGTTTGTTGCAATTCCCCCGGCTATAAAAAGGGAAGGAAAAATCCAGGGTTGTTTAAAAAAAAGAAAAGTCATCAATCCGGTTACAATCATTATCGCCCATGTTATCGTATTCTTTACTGAAATTTGAAAAGCTGCCGATGCAGCATATACTAAAAATCCAACTGCCATTGGGGGTATAAATTTAAAAACATCCGTGTTCAAAGCTCTTTTATCAATGTATTGTAAAAGGAACGAAAGGCCTCCCATTAAGATACAAGCAGGAGTTATCCAAATTATTAAAGTAAGAACGGCTAATGGAACGCCACCTCGTTTATAACCAATCAATGTTAATGTTTGTGTGGAAGATGCGCCGGGAAGTAATTGACAAAACGCATTGTATTCCATTAGCTCCTTTTCTGTAACATAAGGGCGACGGCGAACAAATGTTTTTAGCATCATACCTATATGTGCCTGCGGTCCGCCAAAAGCAGTAATGCTATGCATAAAAACAGATTTCAAAAATGGGACGTGTCGGAGAAGCATGAGAGTTTAAATATAAAAAAATATAAGAACAATTCTCCCGGATATAGATAAAATCTTATTTCAATGTATATTCATAAAAATTTATGCAATGAAAAAATCGTTGATTTTCCTTTTCTTGCCTGTAATGTGTTTTTCTCAAAACATATCTATTGAAAAGGCAAATGAAAAAATAAGTGTAGCAGTAGATAAGATTGAAACAAAATGTATTTCCTGGCGAAGAGATTTTCATCAGAATCCTGAATTGGGTAATAATGAGAAACGAACTGCAAAAATTATTGCAGTACATCTTCGTTCATTAGGAATTGAAGTAAAAGAAGGCGTTGGAAAAACCGGAGTTGTTGGCATTTTAAAAGGGAGCAAACCGGGAAAATGTATTGCACTAAGGGCAGATATGGATGCGCTGCCAATTATAGAAAAAGTAAATATTCCATTTGCTTCAAAAATAAAATCAACTTATAATGGACAAGAAGTGGGAGTGATGCATGCTTGCGGACATGATACGCATGTAGCGATGCTGATGAGTGTGGCAGAAATATTATCTACAATGAAAAACGAAATTAGAGGGACAGTAAAATTTATTTTTCAACCAGCAGAAGAAGGACCGCCGGAAGGGGAAGAAGGTGGTGCGCCTTTGATGATTAAAGAAGGCGTAATGGAAAATCCAAATGTAGATGCAATATTCGGATTACATATAGAGTCGGATATTGAAGTTGGAAAAATAGAATACAAACCTGGAGCATTTATGGCATCATCCGATTGGTTTACCATAAAAGTAAATGGTAAAGGAAGTCATGGCTCTCAGCCCTGGAAAGGAATTGATCCGATTGCAATATCAGCACAAATAATAAATGGATTACAAGCTATAGTAAGTCGTCAATCAGAATTGACAAAAGCACCAGCGGTAATAACTGTTGGAAAAATTGAGGGTGGTGTAAGAAGTAATATCATTCCTGAAAGCTGTATGATGTATGGAACTATCAGGACACTTGATAATAATATGCAGAAAGATATTCATGAAAAAATAAAAAGAGTTGCAACAAATATTGCTGCAGCGTCTGGTGCTACTGCAGATGTAACAATTGATACCAAAACATTGGTAACATTTAATGATCCGGAATTAGTAAAAAAATTTATTCCATCACTTCAAAAGGCAGCGGGAACTGATAATGTAAGAGAAAGAGAATGGACAACCGGAGCAGAAGATTTTTCATACTTTGGATTAAAAGCACCTGCTTTCTTTTTTTATCTTGGTGGCATGCCGAAAGGAAACGATTCAAAAAAAGCTCCACCGCATCATACTGCTGATTTTTTTGTTGATGACAGTGGAATGAAAACCGGGATCAAAGCATTTTGCAATATCGTATTTGACTATTTGAATATGTAAAAAGCGTGGCCTTACAAACGACTTCAATAAATGGCTAGTTGATAATAAATAATATGGTTGCAATATGCTGAATAGAAATTCAACAGTACAAAAGTCGGGGCGATAAATGTCCGGCATGATGACTCTGACGAGTATCAGACTCCGTCAGAGATGCTGACAGAAGCGTCAGCATGCGACCCCGCATCGGCGGGACAGGCGCAAGGGACGATGAAAGTAGTCCCGGACAGGTCAGTTAAAAAATATTTTAAAGAATGAAAAAAATTTTAATACCAATCATTGCAATTCTTTTTTTTGAAAACTCTTTTTCGCAAACAACTGATAAAAAGCTTTTAAAAAAAATTTCAAACGCTATTACTGATTTTAATGGCGACGTTGGAATTTATATAAAAAACCTACGCACCGGGAAAACAGTTGTAATAAATGCAGATACTGTTTTTCCAACTGCCAGTATTGTGAAAGTGCCAATTATGATTGGTATTGTTCAAAAATTAAGTACTGGCGAATTAAATTATGATTCATTATTTACTTATAAAGATTCTTTGTTATATGAAGGCTCAGATATTTTAGGTTCTTTTAAAAACGGCGAAAAAATAGCTTTGAAAAAACTTCTGATGCTGATGCTTACAACAAGTGACAATACTGCAAGTCTTTGGCTGCAAAGTATAGCGGGGACCGGCAACAGAATAAACGAACTAATGGATAGCCTTGGGCTTGTGAATACAAGAGTAAATTCAAGAACTCCCGGGAGAGAAGCTTACAGAGCTAAATATCAATGGGGACAAACTACACCTACAGAAATGGGAATCTTGTTAGAAAAAATTTATAACAACGAAATCTTTTCAAAAGAGAACTGTGATAGAATGCTTCGGATTCTTGGTAGAAATTTTTGGGATGAAGACGAAGCCATATCTCAAATACCGCCCTACATTGAAGTATTCAGCAAGAATGGTTGTGTAAATGCTGTACGAAGTGAGGTGATGATTGTTAATGCGCCACACAACCCCTACCTTTTTTCCATATTTACAAAAAATAATAAAGACTTACGCTGGACACATGATAACGAAGCATGGGCTTTGGCAAGAAAAATTTCCAGATTGCTTTGGAATTATTTTGAACCGAAAGATAAATGGGAGGCAGCAATAAAATAATTATTTGAACAATTGATACACCAGTAAACTCATTAAATACGCCAACCCAGTCATGTAGATTAATTGTATGATGGGCCATTTCCAACCGCGGGTTTCTTTTTTTACAATAACCAACGTACTCATGCACTGCATAGCGAATAAATAAAATATCATAAGAGAAAGCCCTGCCGCTAAATTATAAACCGGGGTACCATCTTTTCTTTTTGCAAGTTTCATTTTATCCCGTAGTAATAAATCGTTCTCTTCCTCGCCAACACTATACAGTGTTGCCATGGTGCCAACAAAAACTTCTCTTGCAGCAAATGAAGTAATTAATGCGATACCGATTTTCCAATCATAACCCAATGGTGCAATGGCAGGCTCAATAGCTTTTCCTAAAATGCCGGCATAAGAGTTTTCAAGCTTTGTTGTTTGATAATTTTTTTCTATGGTTGACAGATTGCTTCCTGATAAATTTTTTTCCAGCTCATATTTTGCTTTTATTTCTTCCATTCTTTTTCCGGGCCCAAAAGAACTAAGTGCCCATAATATTAAACTGATTACCATTATTATTTTACCGGCATCGAAAACAAAAATTCTTGCTTTATTAATCATGGTTTGAAATACATTGCCCCAACGCGGCGGACGGTAAATTGGCAACTCCAGTATAAAAAAACTTTTCTCTTTTATTTTAATAAACCATTTAGCTACATAAGAAACAACTAACGCCATAATTAATCCCAGCAAATACAGGCCCATCATTACCAATCCTTGAACACTTAAAAAACCCAACAACAAAGTATTGGGTATGACCAATGCAATAAGAATGGTATAAACAGGAAGCCTGGCGGAGCAACTCATTAATGGCGTTACTAAAATTGTCAACAATCTTTCTTTTTTATTTTCAATATTTCTTGCACTCATGATGGCGGGTACTGCACATGCGAAACCACTTATCATTGGCATTACACTTTTTCCATTCAGCCCTACACTACGCATTAAGCGGTCACTTAAAAAACTGATACGTGCCATATAGCCACTGTCTTCCAATATTGTTATTAATCCAAACAAAATCATGATTTGCGGAATGAAAACTAGAATTCCACTAAGTCCCGCTATGACTCCGTTCAATAATAAATCTGTCCAGCGATTATCGGGTAAAACTGACGCAACAGCCGAACTTAATTTTGCAAAGCCAAATTCAATCCAATCCATGGGGTATTGCGCCATCCAAAACACCGATTGAAATAAAAAAAACAAAACGGCAAGTAAAATGATATAACCCCAACGGCGGTGCAATAAAATATTATCAAGCTTATCTGTAAACAATTTTTTCTGTAATGGCCCCGATTCTGAAACGGTTTGTTTCATGATTTGTCCGATACGACTATAGCGTTGCAGGATTTCCTCTGCCTGGGTTTTTGTAGGATTGAATTTATGTTTGTGTTCAATCTCCTCCACCGCTTTTTGCTCAGTATCGCTCAGCAAAAAGTTTTCATGATTAATTAAATAATGAATACTTGTATAATCGCTGAGCTGGGGAAATATTTTTTGAACATCACCAATTGCCTCTGCTGCAAGGGTTTTATTTTCAATAAAATCCCGGGAAGGAATTTTATAGGCATTTTGAGCAGTTAGCAAGATTGCTTTTTTAATTTCGGTAATGCCTTTATTTTTTCTTGGGTTTACCGCTATTATCGGAACACCTAATTCTCTTTCCAACCCTTCAATATCAATTTTAATTCCTTTGCTTTTTGCAAGGTCCATCATCGTCAATGCAATAACAACCGGAATTTTTAAATCTATTAACTGTGTGCAGAAAAGAAGATTACGTTTCAGATTGCTTGCATCTGCAACAGCCACTACTACATCAGCTTTCAATTTATCCTGATC
>JANPEU010000226.1:0-9146 GCA_031423175.1 Bacteroidota bacterium | reverse complement strand
AAAAGCAGATTGTTTTTTTTAAAAACCGTAGTTGAACCGGCTAATCGTATTGATGCATTTAAAAATGCTTACACTTCATTAGCGATGGATAAAAATGCGGCATTCATTAATAACCGGCTTGCTACGATGCATCTTGAAAATAAAAACGCTGACAGTGCCATTTATTATGCTCGTCGTGCTATGATATTTGCACCTAAGTGGAGAGCATCCTACTCTACTTTATCAGAAGTATATAAAACACTTAATCTTCCTGATTCTGTAAAAAAATATGAACAACAATCAAAAGCAGCTGACCCATCAAAACCAATTGAGATAAACAAACCGTTAAGTAAAACAAGTAATGCAAAACCTAAATTTGGAATTACAGCAGGCGGTGGAATCAATAGGCTCAATCCAACCTTCTCCGGAAGACCAACAAATAATATCGTGGGTGTAAATCCCGTGAATGCTTTAAAATTTGATGCAGGAGTTTTATTTTATACAGCTTTGAATAAACATATTTCTTTCAGACCAACAATAAGTTTTGGTTTTGAAAATGCGGATGTAGAATTTGAAAGAAGAAATGTTGTTGGAGGAGTAATAACAACCGAAACACTACATAATAAAATAATTTCAGGAAATCTTTCTGCACCATTGCTTTTAAATTTTTCTAATAACAGCATTGCCCCTTATCTTTTATTTGGTCCGTCTTTCAGCTATATTATTGGAGAAAATAAAACTGCAGCTGAGTTATTACCAGTTTCAAAATCAATTTTCAGTGCAGAGGCTGGACTAGGACTTAATATAAAAATAAAGAAATCCGGATTTATCATTTCACCAGAGATTAAATATTCAGCAGGGTTAAATAATATTAAAAAGGAATCCTCTTCTGAATATTCAACAGCCGTTTCAACTTTAAAGAAGCAAGGATTTAGTATGTGTTTTTATTTCAGGAAAAACTAAGAAAATTTAGATTTCTTTTATTATCACAAACTCTCCCTCTAAACTCAGTGAATGTTGATATAATTTTGAAATAAACCCTCTACCCCATTTTGCATAGTAATAACTGATATTTTCATATCGTTCCTGTAAACCGTTACCCGGAAATAAATTTTCTTTAATAGCATGTATCTGCCTTTGCTGATCTGTGAACTTTCTTTTTTCTGCCCTAAGCATTTTCTTTTCTAATTCTTGTAACTGATGTACTGATTTTGTTTTTAGTGCATCCACATGCTTTTCCAACGTACCATCAATTGCAGCTGCTTGCTTTTTTATTAAATCATATAGGTTTTCAGTATCCTTGAAAGTGCCATTGAGTTTAACTGCATTTTTAGTTTCTCGTTCAACCAATCGGTTGAGTAACTCCTGTGCAGGCAAAAAGAAATCATCAACTGTAAAGCCTAATTTATTAATTGCAGCCTGCCATTTTTTTTCAACAATTAAAAAAGAATTACGCAATACCAATACCGGAAACGGGATTTTATAATGTGCAAATAAATTTTTTAATTGAAGCCAGTAGGCTGTTTCCCCACCGCCACCAATAAAAACTAAATTTGGCAAAATTGTTTCCTGGTATAATCCACGAAGAATTACATTGGGACTAAATCGTTCGGGAAATATGTTGAGTTCATTCAATAATTCTTCTTTCGTAAACTTCTCTCCGCCATTCACCACCCGCCATTCGCTATTCGCCATTTCAATGCGTTCTCTTTTATTATCTTTTAAATAAAATAAATTAATTTCTCTTGGGTTCGCTTGCACTTTATAACCAGCCTCATTTAATTTGTCTGCTGTTGCCTCCACAATGCCGGATGCTCGCTGATGCAATAAATCATCTTCGAATACTGAAGTCATCTGTTTTTTAAATACTGCAGTATCAGGAAGTAAAATAACCAGGCCATATCCCGCAAAAAGATTATTTACAAAATGAAATGTCGCATCCTGTATTGTTACACCTTCTTTGTAAAATTTTTTAAGCAACAAAATAATTTCAGAACCATTTTGTGCAACACTTAGCTGTCCCTCCATCCGATCAATTAACTTAAGCAATTGTTTGTCAATTTTCATTCTGCCTACAGCACCGGTTTGTTTTGTTTCCCAAACCAATTTCTGTCCTCCAATCCAGATATGGTTTAACTCATCGAGGTCAGCATCTTCTGAACCTATATAAAATACCGGAACAAAATTATGCTGTGGCAATGCTATTTTTAAAATGTCAGCTAATTTAATGGCATGAAGAATTTTATAAATAAAATATAAGGGGCCCGTAAAAATAGCATTCTGATGTGCTGTTGTAATTGTGAATGTATCTTCCGATAAAAGGGATTCTATATTTTTTGTAACCCGTTCATGTACTTCGACTCCTTGATACTGTTTTTTCAATTGTAGCACCAGCTGTGCTCTGTCAGTAGGAAATTGTTTTCTGGCATGAATTGCTTTTTGAATTCCTGCCATGGTTGGTGCATGAGAAAAAAAAGGCTTAAGCTCAGAAGCCTGATCAATGTAATCTAATACAATCTTTGAAAAAGATAAGGTTTGACGATAAGGTAGCCGAGTAGATGTTGAGTCCATATAATAAGTAAAAATAAGAAGTCTGACCTGATCTTGTCAACCCTTAAACTATTTTTTAACTAAACCGTTCAGGATTAAAAAGTGAAATATCCATTGAAATTCTTTTAGAATTAATTATTTCATCAACTAATTTACCCGTACCAGCACCTAAACTAAGACCCAGCATCGAATGCCCGGTTGCAATTACCACATTACTCATTTTTTTTACCCTTCCAATATAGGGTAAACCATCAGCCGAACAGGGACGATAACCAAACCAAATATTTTCTTTTGCTGGAAAGGGTACATCAAACTCAGGATAAAATCGTTTGACTGCATCCAATATTCCCTGTACCCGATTCATACGAGGTGGAGTTTTGTGAGATGTAATTTCCATTGTGCCGCCAAACCGGATTTTATTTCCATCCATCGGAGTTACTGCCGCACGACCTTCTAATAAAACAGCCGGGTAATTTAATTTATAGGGAGAATTTTCCAATGTAATAGAATAGCCACGACCCGGCATTAATGGAATATTTATATTTAATAACTCCGCTGTTTGTTTACTCCAACTACCCGATGCAATAATTATTTCATCAGCATCGAATGATGCTGTCGCTGTAATCACTTTTGTAATCTTTGAATTTTCTTTCTCAAAATTTATCACTTCCTGATTACTTAATAACTTAACGCCTTTATTTTTTAAATACACAATCAGATTCTGCATTAATTTATTGGGGTAACAATGTGCATCACAATTAAAAAGTATAGCACCCATTCCATTCACCTTTGTATGCGGCTCCATAGCACAAAGCTCTTCCCGGGTCAGGAGTTTAGTCTCTGATAATCCTAACTCAATCGCTTTTTCAACTGTATGTTTTGCATGTGCTGCACCTTTATCAGTTTGAAATATTTCAAGCAATCCTTTTTGTTGATACGCAAAATCAAAACCGGGAATATTCAACCATTTTTCATATTCTGCTTTACTAAGTATAGCAATATCCCGCAGCGGTATAGCAGATTCTTCAACATGCCGGGCTGTTGCACTGCGCATAAATCGCATCCCCCAACTTATCAAATTCCAATCCAACCGTGGCTGTACATAAAAAGGACTTTTTGAATTCCACATCCATTTCAATCCTTGCTTTACAATACCCGGTGTGGAAAGTGGCGTAAAATGGCTGGGACAGATATAACCACAGTTACCATAAGAACAATTATCATTGAAATCACTCTTATCCAAAACGGTTACATCCCAACCTGACTGATTTAAATAAAATGCAGAGCTTAAGCCTATAATACCGCCACCAATTACAATTACTTTCATTCAAATTATTTTGTGTTCAGATAAAAACTATTTTTTCCATTTATTTTCCAGCATTTTAATAAAATATCCTCCAACCACACTTCTTGCCTGAAAACCTATTTGTTTACCATTAATAGTTTCATGCCAGTCACTCAATGGCACTCTTGTTGGTGTTTCAGTGGCAAATTTATATACGGGCTTAATCAATGCCTCAAAATCTTTCGGATCATTTGCCAGCGTTGCTGTCCAGATTATCCAGTCACTCTTTGTATAAGTTTTTCGACTATCTAATGGCAAACCAAATTCATTTTGTTTGGTGAGGTAATATTTTATTTCCTTATCATAAACCGATTGTGGAAATAAATTTAAGGCAAGTAGTTTATCCCAAACAAGATTATACTTTTGGCTCCATGTTCCTTTTTTATCAAAGGTGAGAGAGTAATGATCACCATCATCTGCCATCTGTACCCAACGAGCCGCATAGTCTTCTGCAATGTTTCGATACTTTCCAGCTTCTCCTCTTTTACCCATATTCTTTGCCATCTGTGCAAATGAAGCAATGCCAACAATTGCTTTCATGGACAGATTCACATTACGGGCAAGATGTCCGGCAAAATCATCTGTGCATAATTGATTGGCAGGATCAAATCCATCCTTCACCAAAAACTCAACCCACTGACTTAACGTATTCCAATGTTTCAAAGCAAAATCATTCTTGCCTTGTGCTTTACAAATAGCCGCAGTTAGAATAATCATATTACCTGCTTCTTCCACAGGCATATCTTCTGGATAAGTTTGCCCGTTTGCAATCGGATATGTTCCCAGGTCATGAGCCGGAAAAGGTTTAGTCCATTTGCCGCTTTCACTATAATACATGAGTGGCTCTACCATTCCTTGCAGCAATTCAGGATTATAAATTAATGTAAGTGGAGCAGATGGATATGTTACATCTACTGTCCATATAGACCCATTACTGAAATTTTCTTTTTGTGGAAATAATATTTCATTGTTGGGGCCTCTTACCAATTTATGAGCAGCGAGTGATTGACGATAAGCAAGCACACAAAGTTTAGCGTAGGTTTCGCCGCCGGCTTTTACAGCATCATCCCAGAGTTGTTTATCAAACTTATCACAGCGTTCTGCAATTTGACCTGCTTCATCAAATGATTTCTTGATGAGCTCTTCTATCGTAGTATACTTTTTCTTCCACCATGCCTGCAGGTTTTGATTGAAATACTGAATTGAATACAGATCATCATAAGCAAGCAGGATGGTTTTTTCTACTGCAACATTTTTAATTTTACCATAATTAATCTCCAGTTTACAATATTTACCTACCAGGTCTGATCTTGTGCTAAATGAAAGTTTAACGGCTTCCTTATCTTGAATGGCGAGATAAGAATAGCCCCAATCAATCCTGACATCATCCCCCTTTCTTTTTAAAACTGGTTGCTCAACAGTCCCGGTTTTTTGAAAAGCAATTCCATCTTTCTTATAAAAATCAGTTGTTGTCTTCTGAGATTGTCTGTTTCTTGATATATCATCAGAACTATTAAAAAATAATTTCACATCATGCTGCTTACCATCAGTTGACATTACATTGAATGAAACATAAGTGATCGGTCTTGAATACAGCTCAAGATCATTCATCAGCAAAGGCGAAAGAAAATCTACAGCCAGGAAAACAGGGCCACAGCTAAATTCATACTTTGTTTGTGTTGCAGTTATTTCCAGTTTTTTTTGAATTGCCTGAGGTATTTGAAGCGGCGGTAAATTATCATATAACCCTGCATCGATATAACCCTGGCCACCCGTATTCTCACAATAGATTGCCAAAACGTTCTTTCCCTTTTTGAGAACTCCAATTTCTTTCGATAAGCTTATCTGCCTATTTGCGGAACAACAACCATCATAAAATATCTTAGTTCCATTTAGATAGATTTGCACGTTATCATCATACTTAGCTCTTAAAACAAGATCATTAATAACTAAATCTATTCCTTCTAAATCAAATGTTCTTCTAATCCATATCTCTCGACTACTCCATTCAGTTTGTGGGCTCATATTTTTTGTACCGAACATTCCCTTTCCTGTTTGCCAATTCGAATCATCATAATCAATACTTGTCCAATCACCACCTGGTTTTGTTTCCGTAAACTGACAAGTATAAGGTTTTAATTCAGCATCCTGGAGTATCGGTTGCATCGGAGAAGGAGGTTGCCCTAGAAATTTATAAACTTTACCATCCACACTTAAAAATCCCATCAATGAATGATCAGTGCCAGTCCAATGTCTTGTAGTGCTTTCATTCAGTTTATCCGTAAAACTCCAGATGCTGAAATAAGGATCATGTACGATCAATGGATAAGCTGGGGCCTTAGTCACTTGAGAAAAGCTTGTTTGATAACAAAAGAGAATTATAAATACAGAAATCCTTTTCATTTAATAATTTCCTCCATCTTCATATTTTGATGAGTAATTTATTTTAACCTCTTTGATTTTTGTTGGCAACCAGATTTGCATCGAATTAGGTCCGCGGTTGGCCCAGCAGTAATAGGGAATAAATGTGATTTTTCTTTTTCCCATACTAATTGCGGTTCCTTTTGCATCTGGTTTTGCTACTGGTAAATCCGCTTGCAATGCAACAACTGATTCATCAAGAATCTTAGTTTGTATTTCACTAAATTTTGCATTTGCATCAAACAAAATATTCCATACATCATTATTATTATCGGCGCTTTCCACACAATAAACCAGAGGGCCTCGTTGAATAGCGATACGGTTATTATCTTGTTTCAACTCGTTTCTGGCTTTAAGAATTTTCACTTCCATCGGTATATTAACATCAATAACATCTCCTCTCTTCCACTCATTTTCTACAACCAAATATCCATTTTCATAACGGGTATCGCCAGATAACTTACCATTTAGCATATAGCTAAAGTGAACTGGTTCGCCATCATCATCTGTCATATAATACAATTCTCCAGAAGCTACTTTTCTATAATACCAATCAGGTATTCTCATATAAACTTTGAATTTCATTTTTTTTACAGGGTCAATCATTAGTTTAACCTTCCCATCCCACGGATAATTTGTTTCCATCTTCACTCCCACATCTGTATTGCCAAGATTTATTGTTGTGTTACTACCCACAAATAAATTCACCCAGATTGCATCTGCACTTTTACCATAAATATAATTTCCAACAGATGTAACCAACCGTGCAATATTTGCAGGGCAACAAGCTGTACCAAACCATTCTCGCCGCTGATGCTGTCCGTTTGATGCTAATGGATTATCATAAAAGAATTTATCTCCGCTTAAACTCAAACCATCCAAAGCTCCGTTATACAAACTTCTTTCCAGCACATCAATATATTTTGATTCGCCAGTCAGTTGACACATTCGCTGATTCCACAATACCATACCTACTGAAGCACAGGTTTCGCAATAGGCTTCTTCATTCGGCAAATCAAAATCCTTACTAAAGCCTTCATTATCTCCTGCCGAACCAATACCCCCCGTGATATACATATTTCGATGCACAACATCTTCCCAAACTGTTTTCATTGCATTCATATAACCCGCATCACCTGTAAGTGAAGCTACATCCGCTGCACCTGTATATTGATACATAGCACGGACTGCATGGCCGGTTATTTCTTTGTTTTCTTTTACCGGCACTAGATCCTGCCAATAATCAGGCTTTATCCAATTTTTACCATAAGTGTAAATGCCTTTTCCTCGTTGTTGCAGATACCAATCGGCAAGTTTTAAATAACGGTTATCATTTGTTGCTTTATATAACTTAACCAATGCCAATTCTATTTCCTGGTGACCCGAAAACCATGGCTTATTGGCTAATCGAAAAGTGGAATCGATATGATTGGCAAGCCGGATTGAAACATCCAGCAATTTTCTTTTACCGGTTACATTATAATATGCAACTGCTGCTTCAATCAAATGCCCGGCACAATAATCTTCATGTTTTTCAATATCTGTCCACCGGTTTTCTAAACCACGTAAAGTAAAATATGTGTTCAGGTATCCATCGGTTAACTGTGCAGCCGCAATTTTTTCAATCCATTCATCGCATTTATTTTCTATCATCAAATCGGGATGTGTTTTCAGGGAATAAGCCATTGCTTCCAGTGCCTTGTACACATCGCTGTCATCATAATAAATACCTTCATGCTTTTCACCTTTATTCCGAGCCACCTTTTCAAAATTCCGGATTCGTGGTGTTTTTACTTCAGTCTGATAAATACAAGTCTCTAGTGTTTTGGTTGCCACTTTATCAATCTTAGGTTTCCAAAAGTTATCAGTAATATTTACCTGTGAAAAACTGACAGGCTCCATTTTTTGCAATCCATTCTGAGAAAAACTATTTATAAAAAAAATACTTGCAGTAAGGCTGATTGTTATTTTTTTCATGAAAAATTAATTTTATTCATTGTACTAAATCACCTGGAACCCGTATGCATACGGGTCATCATCTTCATCAATCCAAATTGTGTTGTATCCATAAATTTTTGCCCAACCTTCAATACCTGGGCGGATAGCGGGTTTACCATCAACGGTTAACTCCTCTTCAATCGTTCCGGTAAATTTACTTCCAATAATACTTTCATGAATAAACAAATCCCCCTTTTTTAATTTCCCTTTCGCATACCATTGAGCCATTCTTGCACTTGTACCCGTGCCACATGGCGACCGGTCTATAGCCTTATCACCATAAAAAACTGCATTACGGGCTGTAGAAGTTTTATCGATTACTGCACCGGTCCAGAGTATATGTGAACATCCATTGATGGTTGCATTTTCAGGATGAACAAATTCATATTTCGCATTTATATTTTTTCTTAACTCTCTTGCCCAGGCAATTAAATTTTCGGCAGTATAATTTTCTAACCCCTTGAAATTTTTTTGCACATCAACGATTGCATAAAAATTTCCACCATAAGCTACATCAATTACCAATTCTCCTAATTCAGGACAGTGAGCTGTGATTTCGGATGAATGAAGAAAAGCTGGAACATTGGTAAGCTTTACAGACATGCATTTTCCACCCTGCATTTTATATTTTACATCAATCAATCCTGCCGGTGTTTCCATTTTAATTATCCCCGGTGTTTTAGGTTGAATCAATCCTTCTTCCAGGGCAATCGTTATTGTTCCGATTGTACCATGACCGCACATAGGCAGACATCCGCTTGTTTCAATAAATAAGACTGACAGATCATTGGCTTCATCATGTGGTGGGTAAAGAATACTTCCACTCATCATATCATGTCCGCGGGGTTCAAAC
>JANPEU010000225.1:0-10350 GCA_031423175.1 Bacteroidota bacterium | reverse complement strand
GGCATTTATTTCAATACAATCAGTATCAATTTGTGTAATCTGTGACGATATTTTTTCAATGCGTCCATTACTTATCAACACATCTGCATTTTTAATAGTGCCTTCATTGACCACTAAAGCTGACTTAATCAAATATTTTTGCATATTTTGTTGCCTGATATCTAATACCTGACCCATGCAATTTAAGAAAACCATTTTAAGACTCATCCTGTTTATTTCTCCCGTTCCAGTTTTAGCACAAACTACTTTTTTGCCGCAGGGTGATAAAGCTTACATTTTAATGGAAAGACTGGAGATAAAAGCCGGAACTGACTCTTTTTTTAATTTTTCAAAAACAAAACCCTTTAGCCGCCGCAGTATAGTTGCTGCAGTAAATGCACCGGGTAGAATCGTTGGGCCTGTTAATAAAATTGATGCGTATAATCAGCAAAGCCTGTTATTGAACAATATTGAATGGAGTGGCAATCAATCCAACTATAAAAGCAAAAAACCGATCGGTAAAAATTTTTATCAAACTCCTGCTAATCTTTATGAAGTGCATGTAAAAGATTTTGATTTGGCATTGAGCCCGGTTATTCAGTTTACCTATGGCAAAGAAAACAACTATGACCAGAATCTTTTCCTGAATACCAGGGGGCTTACATTGAGGGGAAGGATCGCCAATAAAATCGGGTTCTATACTTATCTCACCGATAACCAGGAAAGAGTACCAACATATGCACAGCAATGGGTCAATGAACGAAAAGCTGTACCTGGAAATGGTTTTTACAAACCGTTTAAAACAGACGCTTACGATTATTTCGATGCAAGGGGATATATCACATTCAATGCAGCAAAATATATTGACATCGCTTTTGGGTATGAAAAAAACGTGATTGGCAATGGTCACCGCAGTTTATTGCTTAGTGATTTTTCGAGCAATATGCTTTTTTTAAAACTGAATACAAGAATCTGGAAAATTAATTATCAGAATATTTTTGCAGAACTCAGCAATGCACATTTCCCCGGTGGTGACAAATTGATACCCAAAAAATATGCGGCTATACACCATTTAGATATTGCTATAACCAAATGGTTAAATATGGGATTGTTTGAAGCGGTCATATTTGGCAGAAAAGACCGTTTTGATTTTGGTTATCTGAATCCGATTATTTTTTACCGCTCTATTGAACAGCAAAGTGGAAGTTTTGATAACTCAATAGTCGGAGTTGATTTTAAAGCGAATGTTGCAAAAAAGTTTCAATTCTATAACCAGATTGTATTGGATGAATTTGTGTTAAGTGAAATAAAAAAGAATCGTGGCTGGTGGGCAAATAAATGGGCGATACAGGTTGGCGCAAAATATATAGATGCGTTTAATATTAAAAATCTTGATTTGCAACTGGAGCATAACCGTGTCCGTCCATTTACATATTCACATCGTGATTCGGTCGCAAATTTTACACATTATAATCAACCACTGGCTCATCCTCTGGGAGCCAACTTCAGTGAGTGGATTGGCATTGCCCGTTATCAACCCGCACCAAAATGGCTGGTGAATGCAAAATTGGTTTATTATACTCAGGGAAAAGATTCGAACAGTACGATTAGTTATGGCAGTAATATTTTTTATCCCAATACACCACCATTACGCACTGCCGATTTTGGATATGCAATCGGAAGTGGCTGGAAAACGAATGTGATTTATGGTTCATTACTTGTACAATATGAATTAAAAGAAAATCTTTTTATAGAATTAAACGCATTGTACCGTAAACAGGATACAAAGGCAACACCTATAACTTCACAAAACACCACAGCATTTACATTGGGAGTAAGATGGAATATGCAACGAAGGGAGTTTGATTATTAAACCAAACTGATGATTTCTTGTTAATCTATCAACGGCAAAAGAGTAATTTATGAATCTTTTGAATGTATTGTATTACAATTATTTTTTGTTTTACAAAAAAATATTAAAAGAAACTGAACCACATTTTGCAACAGTAGTGGCATTAAGTGCTGGTGAATCATTTATTATTAACGGAATTCTAGATTTAATATCTCTCAAGTGTTTTTGTTTTTTAATCCCAGTGTGGATTCAATTTGGCATAACAATTCTGATTATTTACTGTAATTATTTATTATTTCACCGGAACGGTAAAGTAAAAAAGATAATAATATCAAAACCAACCATAGGGAATAGTAAAGGCTTATCTATTGCGATTACTTTAATATTTTTTTTAGCAACTACGTCCTGGTTGTTTTGGGGTCCGATTTATGGCAAATATCTCTTAAGCCTATGCAGGTAATAAATTATGTAATGACTAATTGACCTAAGTTACCCCTTTAGGGGGACAGGGGGCTAACCTTCCAAATGAATTGAAAACACAATCATTCTCGATTGTATTTTATCAAATACCGAAGAGTATTTTAAAGAAGCATCGCGGCTGTGAATATTGCCAAGTCCATTGCTGATTTTTATTTCAGGAGAAAAAATAAAGCTTTGCTTAAAAAAATTAAACCCTACACCGAATTCAATTCCATAATCATACTTATTAATCTTTACCAAATCTTCGGCACGTTTTGCACGGGCATTGCTCGCCATATCTATATCGCCTTTGATACCACCAAACATATAAACCCGGAAATTTCCAATACGGTCGCTTTGAAATTTTAAATGAACGGGAAATGACATGATAACCGATTCTACTTTTTTAGTTACCTCGGTTCCGTCTATATCCGGATATTTTAGTTTGTAAAAAATATTTCTCTCGTCAAAGGTTAATTGTGGATTGAAACGTAGTTGAAAACGGTTACTGATTCTTACTGTTGCAGATAATCCTAATCCAAAGCCGCCGCTGTTTAATGGCTCAGCTACATATACACTATCATCTAATAAAAATCGTGGATGTTTTTCAGTATGGAAACGTGCCGAATTGCCCGACAGAGTAATTCCAAAATAATAGGGCTTGCTGTCATGCTCCATTTGATACCAATCAGCAGAACCATTATAGCTTTTTTGCGCCGCAATTTTGATAGTGGAAAAAATAAAAAAAGAAAGCAATATGAATGCCTGTATAAGTATTACTTTTTTCTGCCTGTGTATATACAACATATTCCTAGACTTAACGGTTTACAGGAGGTATCGGAAAAACCGGTATTTTTTAAAATTTTTACAAACTCTTCTCTTTCGGGAAATGCATTTGCTGATTCACATAAGTATTGATAAGCTTTTTTATTTTGTCTGAACCAACCCGCCATTTTTGGAGCTATAATGCCCATATATAAATTATAAAACTTACTCATTACCCACATTTTTGGTTTTGAAAATTCAAGTACGATAAACTGAGCTCCTGGCTTTAATACCCGATAAATTTCACTCAACCCTTTTTCCAAATTTTCAAAGTTTCTTACCCCAAATGCCACCATCCCGCCATCAAACGAATTAGAAGGAAAATTTATTGCCTCTGAATCGCCAATTTGTAAGTGGATTTTATGAGTAAGTCCTTCTTTTTCAATTTTCTTTTTTCCCAGTTCAAGCATTTCTTTACTAATGTCAATACCTTCTATTTTTTCTACATTTATTATACGGCTAGCAAGTATTGCCATATCTGCTGTACCAGTGGCTATATCAAGCAATGTTTTGGGATTATCTGTTTTAAATTTCTTAATCGCTTTTTTTCGCCAGCCAATATCAATACCAGCAGAAAGAAAGCGGTTCATAAAATCGTAACGCCCAGCGATACCATCAAACATTTCGGCTACTTGTTGTTTTTTATTCTTTTCCGAACCTTTAAAAGGTATGATATGGTCGTGAGGAAGTGGGTTGGACATGCGGCGAAGGTAAGGAGATTGAAGATTTAAGATTTTAGATTGAAGATTATTGCAAATTTAAAATTGCAAGAGGCTTTCTAATTATCAATATCTCAATATTAAAACAAACACAATGCGCTAAAGCCTAACCAGCCTACCGGCAGGCAGATTACCAATACCAAATTCCCAATTCCTGATTGACGATTGACGACTGCGACTAAAGTCTGAATTCCTTATCTTCATTGCATGTTAGTGAAAACATTTGGCAGTGCTGTTTATGGCGTGGAAGCGATAACAATAACCGTAGAAGTAAATGCTATGAGTACGAATATCGGCCAGGTGCTTGTGGGGCTGGCAGATAGTGCAGTGAAAGAAAGTATGCAGCGGGTGGAGAGCACAATGAAATCGCATGGTTACGCAATGCCACGTACCAGGGTAGTGGTAAATTTAGCTCCGGCAGATATAAAAAAAAGTGGAACTGCTTTTGATCTTCCGATAGCTATTGGAATATTGGCGGCAAGTAATCAGATAAAAAATCATGAAGCAATTGATAAATATATTATCATGGGTGAATTGAGTCTTGATGGAGAAATACGATCCATCAGAGGTTCATTGCCGATAGCTATACAGGCACGCAAAGAAGGATTTAAAGGATTGATCGTTCCAAAAATGAATGCAAGGGAAGCGGGTATGGTAAATAATCTTGATGTTTACGGCGTAGAGCATATCAATGAAGTGATAAAATTTTTTGAAGATGGTGAAAAAGGATTAGAACCCGTAGTGGTAAATACCCGTGAAGAATTTGCACATGCACAATCCGATTTTGAAATTGATTTTGTTGATGTGAAAGGACAGGAAAATATTAAACGTGCCCTGGAGATTGCAGCAGCAGGTGGTCATAATGCAATATTGATTGGTCCGCCGGGTGCTGGTAAAACAATGCTTGCAAAAAGATTACCCACCATTCTTCCACCGCTTACTTTACAGGAAGCTTTGGAAACAACAAAGATTCATTCTGTAGCTGGTAAACTTCCTGAAAATTCTACATTAATTTCTAAAAGACCATTCCGATCACCACATCATACTATTTCAGATGTTGCATTAGTTGGCGGCGGCGGCATACCACAACCGGGAGAAATTTCATTGGCACATAACGGCGTTTTATTCTTAGATGAATTACCGGAATTTAAAAGAACGGTACTGGAAGTAATGCGTCAACCAATGGAAGAAAGAAAAGTAACTATATCACGGGCAAAAATTGCATTGGATTTTCCATCCTCATTTATGTTGATTGCATCCATGAATCCATGTCCATGTGGTTTTTATAATCATCCGGAAAGAGAATGCACTTGTCCGCCGGGTGCTGTTCAAAAATATTTAAATAAGATATCCGGACCATTACTTGATCGGATTGATTTGCATGTGGAAGTAACACCCGTTGCATTCAGCGAACTTTCATCAGCTAAATCCACTGAACAATCATCTACGATTCGTGAACGGGTAATAAAAGCAAGAGAGATACAGGAAGAACGATACAAAAATAATCCCGGCGTTTATTGCAATGCACAAATAAGCAGTAAGATGCTGAAAGAAATTTGTGTGATTGATACGCCAAGTCAGAATCTTTTGAAAACAGCAATGGAAAAATTAAGCCTTTCTGCAAGAGCTTATGATAGAATATTAAAAGTAGCAAGAACAATTGCTGATTTAGCTGGTAGCGAAAATATAAAAGCAGAACATTTGGCAGAGGCAATTCAGTATAGAAGTTTGGATAGAGAAGGTTGGGCGGGGTAGGATTGTAAATTATTCAAAGAAATTCTTCGGGGCAGATTGATTATACTCTGGTTCATTCAATTTTATTCATTTTTTGTCATCCTTGTAAATCTCAAATAGCATTTGAAATTTACAAGGATAGGCTTATCTTTGAAAAATGATACAAAGAGCCTTGCAACCCGCCATAGAAAAATTTCTGAAAGCATTTCCTGCAATTGTATTGCTTGGTCCCAGGCAGGTGGGCAAAACCACACTTGTAAAATTGATTGCAAAAAATGCCAAACGAAAAAGTGTTTATCTTGATTTAGAAAAACACAGCGACTATGCAAAACTAAACCGTGATGCAGAGGAATACTTGCTGAGTTATATAGACGAATGTGTACTGATAGATGAAGTGCAACGCATGCCATCGCTGTTTCCGCTGCTACGTGCAGTGATAGATGAAAAAAGAAAACCGGGCCGGTTTATTGTTACCGGTTCTGCTTCGCCTGATTTATTAAAAGGAGCTTCAGAAAGCCTGGCGGGAAGGGTTGCCTATTTTTATATGCATCCAATCGGGCTGCACGAACTACCTGAAAATATCAATTTAAAAAAGCATTGGTTCAGAGGCGGGTTTCCTCCAGCACTTACTGCAAAAAATGCACCGTTATTAAATGCCTGGCTCGATTCTTTTATCACAACCTATATCGAAAAAGATTTGCCGCAATTGTTTGATATACGTTTTTCACCTGCAACCATGCGAAAGCTATGGAGTATGCTTGCCCATTTGCAGAGTACTATTTTAAATGCTGAGAAATTAGGAAACTCTCTGGACATAACGGGTACAACAGTAAAACGGTATTTAGATTATCTGGAGGGGGCCTTTATTATAAAACGGCTACAGCCATTTTATATAAATCTCGGGAAAAGATTAGTGAAAGCACCTAAAGTTTATATTAACGATTCGGGGATATTGCATCATTTGCTTCGGTTGGAAAATGAAAAAGAACTCATGCATCATCCGGGTGCAGGCGCATCCTGGGAAGGATATGTAATAAGCCAGATAAACTATGCGAAAGAAAACAGGTTAGATATGTATTATTACCGGACACAGGCTGGCGCTGAATGTGATTTAGTGCTGACAAGGGGACATGTGATAAAAGCATGTGTGGAAATAAAACTTAGCAAAGCGCCGGTGGCAGGCAAAGGATTTTACCAATCTGTTTCAGACTTAAAATGTAAAAATAATTTTATTGTTTGCAATGCAGATATAGATTATAAAACCAAAGAAGGAATACGAATAACGGGCATTACCACCTTTATAAAAAAATACCTGCCGGCTTTATAAAATATAAATAACTTCAACTGCCCTCTGAATTACTGCATCCGGTATTAAAAGGCAAGACTTAAAACTGATGCCATTAAATAAAGATGTTTGGATAGAGAAGGTTGGCGGGGTGATATTTTTAATTGAACAACAATACAATAAAGTTTTTTAAAAAAATTTCTATGCTTATTGGAAACGGATTAGTAGCAAAAGCTTTCGGGGCTTATGCCGGAAAGGATGATTGCGTGGTATTTGCTTCGGGTGTTTCTAACTCCAAAACTACCAATCCTGAACTTTATAAAAGAGAAACTGCACTTTTAAAAGAATGTATCGAAAAGCACAATGACAAATCAGTACTTTATTTCAGTACCTGCAGTATATATGACCCGGAAGAAAAAAATTCAGCCTATATCAGGCATAAGCTTTCGATCGAAGATTATATCACAAGTCATGCAAATCAATTTTACATTTTCAGGGTATCAAACCTTGCAGGTAAGTCAGATAACCCTAACACGATTCTGAATTTTCTTTTTTACCAAGTACGGAATGGCACCAATTTCAATCTGTGGACAAAAGCCTGCCGGAATATTATTGATGTGGACAGTGTTGTTTTAATTATTGACTTTATTATAAGAAAGAAAATATTTAGTAATAGCATCACTAATATTGCCAATCCGTTAAATCACTCAGTAAGAGAGATAGTCGCAGCTATTGAAAAATTTCTGAATAAAAAATCAGACTTTATAGAAATTGATAAAGGCTCCTGTTTTGATATTGATGTCAGTCGGGTTCTACCCATTAAAAAAGAATTAAATATTTCCTTTGCTGATGATTATTTAAACAGAATGCTGAATAAATATTTTACAAATCAATAGTGATATTTACCTGGTTTATTTTATTATTCCCATTTTCTTTAACCATCCTTTCTTTTTTTCTTTCATGTAATAACAGGGAATTTTCTGCAAGGTTTCAGTCCTGTTTTTCAATAACATCTGATGATAAATACTGCATAGCTCAGCCAGAACTGCATTACTCTTTAATGAAACACGGTCCTGGTGTTTTGAAATTTTATCGGGGTTCTGTATGGAATAACCGCTGAAATGAAAAAAAACAAGTGGTTCGTTATTTGCAAAAAACCGGTTTTCATTTTTAGTAATATTTCTTTCATGAAGATTCCAGTAAGCTGCATTATAACCTGGGTGTTTCACTATCTGTACTTTTTCAAAATAAAGCGGTACAAAGTTCAGCCAGTTCTGATCAGAGTTTAACCCATCTTTAGGCCGTTCATACCCCAGGTCAATCATCCTTTCACTCCACCAGTTAATCAATTGATTGCCTGTTTCATCATTCTTAAGTGCAAAAAAGCCTGCATTGAACATTCCTGTTTTTAAAATATCATTTTCACGGGGTCTTTTGCCATCATCCGGAAAAGGTTTTATAATATGTGGGGTAATGAATACAGAAAAATTTTCCAGGTTATTTTCAATATCCCTGAAAGAATCAAATACAAGCATATCGGCATCGAGGTACAAAACATAAGCGGGTCTTAGTTCATTTAAGACCCATTTTACAAAAAAAGATTTCAAAGCGCAGTTTAATTCAAAAAGATTGTAGCGGTTGTACATTTCCTTAAACTGCGGAATATTCATTTCGTGTACCTGCAAAATGGTATGCGGCTGATAAAAAGAAAAATCAAAATTATCATCCAGCTTATCAACCAGTCCAATCACGACTTTATAGTCTGGGTTAAATTTTACAACAGAATCTGCTAATCCTTTCGCATAAGCAAGAAAATTGGCAGAACAAACTGTAACAGCAACTTTAGAAAACATTATCTTATTGTTTTTGGGCCAGCACTATATTATTTAGGTATAGATCCTTTCGTTTTGGTAAAATCCAATGTAGGAATTTAAACCATAAATTTATACCCGTGTTTGCAACAGGTGGAATATTCTTCCTGAAAAATTTTGATTTACCCAGCAAAGGAAAAGAAGGAATAAAATGGTTGTTATAATACAATAACCTCAGTTGAAATATGGTTGATGTAAAATCGCCGCTCTTATCCAAAGCAAGAATCGTAAACCCGTTTTTCTCAAGTAAATGTTTTAATGCAAATTGTGTGTAGCGGGCATAATCCACAGGAATTTCATGTTCATTCCATACAAAAGGGCAGGTAATAAGTATTTTACCTTCTTGCTTCATCACCCGGTTCAACTCGGGTATTATTTCCTCCAGGTTAAAAATATGCTCAAAGACTTCACTGCAGAACACAGCATCAAAATGTGCATCATTGAATGGGATTCTTTTCCCATTATAAATAACATCAATCGCCTCATTTTTGTGAGAATGACCTGGGCTTTCAAAATCAACGCCGATATATTCTGCAGCGTTGGTAAAAAGTGACTGGTAGGGTTTGCTGCCACAACCAAAATCCATCAACTTTCCCTGCAACTCAGGCGCATACTGCTTGATTTTCTTATACAGTCCTTTGCGGATAAAATAAAATGCATTACTTAATCGCGGATTGAAAGACTTTGAAACTGTGTCGTGCATATTTAGCAAATATAGTTGTTGGTAGTTATAGCAAACTCCGGTAAACATCCAGGTATTCTCCGGCCGCCTTTTTCCAGTTGAATTTTGCAGCCTGTTGTTTTATAGCATCTACCCTGTTGTTGTTTTTAAATTCATTCATTCCTTTTTCAAAAACACTTTGCATACTATCGGGGCTAAAATCATTAAAGTAATAAGCCGCATCGCCACCTACTTCGGGCAGGCTTGTATATTTTGATAAAAAAACAGGTTTGCCAAAATACATAGCTTCAACAACTGGTAAACCAAAACCCTCGCCGATACTTGGAAAAACAAACGCTTTACAATTTTTATAATACCAATGTTTTTCATTTTCTGTAACGGTGCCTATCAACTTCACTCTTTTTTCAACATTATAACGACGTGCCTCGTCCATTACTTTTTTAGCATATACTGTATCATTTACTCCCGCAATAATCAGCTCATCATCGTTGCCTGTAAGTAAAGGAGGCAATACATGAAAATTTTTTCTGGAATGCAATTGCCCGATACTAAACAGGAATGATTTTTTGGGTAAATATGCTGGCTCATTCATGTCCTGTATATTTGGAATATTACAGCCGTTATAAATTACAGAAAAAGGTTTTTTCCCTAATTTCAAATACTGTTGTGCCTGTTCATATGCAAAGTTTGAAATAAATGTCAGATAATCGGCCCTGTTAACCCGTTGCTGAATTAATTGTAAATAATTTTTCTTGCTGCTTGTTTTGTATTCTTCCTCATTCAGAAAATTAAGGTCATGAATTGTAAAAATATTTTTAGTTTTTTTATTGAATGGCCGGTACCATGAAATAGCGGTTGTGATATGCCAGATGTCAAATTTTTTTGTACCAAATTGGTAATATTTATCGCGGCTCCGTTGCGGCACATAAAATACTTTTTCACCA
>JANPEU010000224.1:0-5979 GCA_031423175.1 Bacteroidota bacterium | reverse complement strand
ACATTTATTTGTTTGCACAAAATGCAATCATCATCACCGCATTGGTAGCGGAGAATATTATGATTTACTTTTTGATGATAAACTATATACTGAACTGTTTTCAAGCATACGAAGCAAGGATTTTTTGGAGTTCACCGATTTGAAACCCTATAAAAAAAGATTGGAAGATATTTGGAAAAATACAGATTTAAAAGATTCGATGCGGGTAGCAACTGGTAAAGTGGGCGGCACAGATATGGTGATTGCCTGTATGGATTTCGAATTTATTGGTGGTAGCCTTGGTAGTGTGATGGGTGAAAAATTTTCGAGGGCTATTGATTATTGCCTGCAACATAAAATGCCGTATATGGTGATAAGTAAAAGTGGCGGAGCAAGAATGATGGAATCTGCCTTTTCATTGATGCAACTTGCAAAAACTTCCGGTAAACTTTCACAGTTGAGTGATGCAAAACTTCCTTTTATTTCCTTATTAACCGATCCAACATTTGGTGGCATCTCTGCATCATTTGGTATGCTCGGCGATTTGAATATTGCTGAACCGGGTGCATTGATTGGTTTTGCAGGCCCCCGGGTTATTAAAGAAACAATTAAAAGAGATTTACCCGAAGGTTTTCAACGGAGTGAATTTTTATTGGATCATGGCTTCCTGGATTTTATTGTTGCCAGAAAAGATTTGAGAGAGAAGATAAGTGTGTTAGTAAAGTTGTTTAAGAATTAAAAGCCCCCTAAACCTGCCTGACGGCAGACAGGTCTCCGCCGTTGGCGGAGGACTTTAAAGTCTGAAGAAATAATGAATTTTATTTTTTTTGAAAAGAGTGGCTAATGAAATAATGAAATATATTTTTTTATTAAGAGGTAGATTGCCTCTTATTTTTTTGTAAGAAATGGAAATTAAAAACCGCTCAGCTTATTACGAATACTTTATAGATTCAAAATATGAAGCAGGTATGGTATTGCTTGGTACTGAAGTAAAAAGTTTGAGAGGAGGCCGCAGTAGCTTTAACGATAGCCACTGCATCATTCATAAAGGAGAAATTTGGTTAAAGAGTTTACATATTGCTGAATACTCACATGGAACCGTAAATAATCATGATCCATTGCGGGATAGAAAACTGCTACTGCACAAAAGAGAAATAACTAAAATACAAACCAAACTGAAAGAAAAAGGATATACACTTATTCCACTGCGTATTTTCTTCAATGAAAAAAACTTAGTTAAAGTAGAACTCGGGTTAGGTAAAGGAAAGAAACTACACGACAAACGTGAATCAATTAAGAAAAAAGAAACAGACCGGGAAATAAAACGACTGCTGAAGTAATTTAGGTATGATGCTTGCGTTATAGCATCATCACCTGAACGAATGAATAAATTCCCTGTAATAATATTTCTTTTTTTCTCTCTCCATTCCACCGCTCAGTCTGTATTTGGCTACTGGTATGGCAACGCCAACGTTAAAACAAATAACTCTGCAAATAATTATCTTGTTGAACTGGTACTAAATCCTGAAAAAGGATATGTAAGCGGTGTATTGAATTATTTTTTTAAAAATACATACCGTAGCCTGCAGGTAAAAGGAAATTATGATACAAAAACAAGACGATTGCATTTGTATGAAATACCCGTTACGTATTTTGGCTCCATTACAAATATGGAAGTGGATTGTATAATGAATATGATTGGTTCGCTGCGTGTATCACAAACAGGCTCTAATCTTATCGGTTCATTTATCAGTTTGCCCGCAACAAAATATATCTGTGCAGAAATCAATTTTAACCTGAATCTGAATGCCGGTATAAGTAAAAAAGATTCCGTGATGCTTGCGATAAAAAATTATAAGGAAACAAATCAATTGTGGAAACCAACCTTAGCGGATACATTGCCGGCGCAGAATATTATTACCCGCAAAGTGATCAATTATGTAATAGAAAAAGAAGTGAATGAAAGAGATTATGTAGTAGCAGATGACGTGATGGTAGAATCTGATACACTAAAAATGGATTTTTATGACAATGGTGAAGTGGATGGAGATTCCATTTCTATTTTTTATAATAAAAAATTAATTGCCTTTCATCAAAAGCTCAGCACCCGTTCCATTCATTTTGAAATTGTACTTGATACCCTGCTGCAATCAAATGAAGTAACAATGTTTGCGGAAAACCTCGGCAGCATACCTCCAAATACCGCGTTGATGATAATTGATGATGGAAAAAATAAATATAACGTTAGAATGGCAAGTTCATTAGATAAAAATGCAATTCTCCGGATCAAAAGAAAACCACAACAAGTTTTAAAATAGTTCCTGCTGGTTCGATTTCCCTTCTTTTACCCATTCCATCTCTACACTTTTACTATAATCTAATAATCGGGTACCAACGGTTTTCCATCCGCTTAGTTCTGCAATTTTTGTAATCTTCAATTTTCCTTTTCTTACCTGTGCCCCCCTTCCCTGTTGTACACTTAAAACAGGTTCCTGATCTGTACAAACTGCTTCCACATAATTTCCTTCACCTTCTTTTATAAACATAAATTTATTCCGAATTGTTGTTGTCTCAATTTTAAACCGCTTTACCATGTATTGCTTTTTTTCCAGGTCAGCATACACAACAGTTACAATTTTTTCCGGGTTAAATTTTTCAATCATCATCACTTTATCTGCATCCAATTTTTGAGTAAGCTCCTGGTCAGTAATCATATAATTTCCATCTTTCAATACGACTAGAATTGTATCATCCTGTTCATACGTACCAATAAAATTTCCTTTCTCCTCAGTGTTCAATCTTCCAAACTGATTATCGTACCACAATTTTTTACCAGCAATTGTTGATACACCCGCTTCTTTCATCCGAACTGACTTAATGGGATATTTTGTAACAGTATTTCCCATACTGCTTCTTCCTTTAATTTCTAACTCGGCAAAATTAAATTCAATTTCTTTTTTATGTGCAGCACAGGTTGGACTTAAAACAATTTTTACCAACTCAGCTTCTCCATTTGGATTAATCGTTAAATAATGCACCTTACTTTTTTCATCGCCTTTAGTTAAATCATAATCTTTATCTCTTGTAACACCTGTAACATTGAAACGCTTTGCAAAACTTTTACCTCCCTTGCCATCCGCATAAATCATATTGTAGGTAGTGCGTTCATCATTCTTTTTAAAAACGGCTGCATGTATGATATCTTTTCCGATATAGGATTTTTCTGAAACCTTTACCACTTTCATAGTTCCCCGCTTGGTAAAAACAACAAGATCATCCATATCCGAGCAATCACAAACAAATTCATCTTTCTTTAAACCCGTGCCAATAAATCCATCTTCACGATTCATATATATTTTAGCATTAGCAATAGCCACATGTCTTGCTTCGATTACTTCAATTGATTTTATTTCAGTTTTACGTTCCCGCCCTTTACCATATTTTTTTAACAGGCTTTCAAAATAGTTAACTGCATATTCAACTAAATTTGCCAAATCCTGTTTTACCTGTTTAATGTCATTCTCCAAACCTTTTATCTGATCATTCAGATCGTCTATATCTAATTTATAAATACGCCGAACAGGCTTCTCTGTCAGTTTAATTATATCTTCTCTTGTAATTTCTCTTTTCAATATTTTTTTGAATGGCTTAAACGCTTCGTCAATTGCTTCTAATACTTTATCCCAGGTAGCATGTTTCTTTTCTAATTCTTTATAAATTTTTTCTTCAAAGAATATTTTTTCCAACGAAGTGTAGTGCCATTTCTCCTGCAGTTCATTCAACTTAATTTTCAGTTCCTGCTCTAATAAATCTTTTGAATGATCACAAGAAAGTTTAAGTAATTCTGTTACGGTAAGAAACTGCGGTTTATTTTTTACAATAACACAAGCATTCGGAGAAATAGAAATTTCACAATCCGTGAATTTATACAACGCATCCATGGTAATATCGGGTGAAATGCCGGGAGCAAGATCTACCTGTATTTCAACTTCAGCAGCCGTATTATCTGTTACTTTTTTAATTTTTATTTTCCCTGATTCATTTGCTTTTACAATACTATCCATAATCTGCGTAGTAGTAACACCGTACGGCACACTCCGGATTGCCAATGTTTTTTTATCCAGTTCTTCAATATGTGCCCGCACTTTTACTTTACCCCCACGTTTGCCCTGGTTATATTCTTCTACATCTATTTGTCCTCCTGTTTGAAAATCGGGAAACAATTCAAATCGCTTACCTCGTAAATGTTTTATAGTAGCATCGATGAGTTCACAAAAATTATGTGGAAGAATTTTTGTAGATAACCCAACTGCTATTCCATCTGCACCTTGTGCCAATAGCAACGGAAATTTCATAGGCAATGTAACGGGTTCATTCTTTCTTCCATCATAACTTAGTTGCCATTCAGTTGTCTTTGCATTGAATGCAACTTCCAAAGCAAACTTGCTTAAGCGGCCTTCGATATAACGAGGAGCCGCTGCATCATCGCCGGTTCTTACATCGCCCCAGTTTCCCTGTGTTTCTATCATTAAATCTTTTTGACCAATATGCACAAGGGCATCGCCTATACTTGCATCACCATGCGGATGATACTGCATTGTTTGTCCAATAACATTCGCTACTTTATTAAAACGACCGTCATCCATTTCCTTCATGGCATGAAGAATGCGACGTTGTACGGGCTTTAATCCGTCTTCTACATTCGGAACTGCACGTTCAAGTATCACATACGAAGCATAATCCAAAAACCAGGTTTTATACTGGCCATGAATTCCGGAGTCATTATTTTCTACACTGGATAGCGATTTACTTTTTGACATCTTTTATTTCGAATTTAAACTAATAAAAAATAAACAATATTCAATAAGCAATATTCAACACTCGAGTCATTTCTTAGGTTTAACAATATTTTTTCGGGCAGTTTCAATACTCTTAAAAAATATCTTGATTAACCCTTCACATTCATTTCTTATATCATCCAATCGGTTCACAGGTTTTATTAATCCCCTTTTAATTATTAATTTCAAACATACTCTAGTCTCTTTTAATTCTTTTAGAATAATTTTCATTTTATGAATAAAATCTTCTCGTGATTCAGCACTTTGAGCTTCTCCATATAATAAAGCTGGAGCAAGTCCACAACGAATTAATTGTCCGGCAATATAATTGCCTGCTCTAGTGTTTGGTAATGCTTCAACTATATCAATAATTCTTGAAGCAAATTCAATGAATCTATCTTCCAAATCATAAACACTTTGCGCCATAATGATAAATGCTTAAATTATAAGACTTGAGTATTGAATATTGATTATTGAGTGTTGAATATTACTAATATGTTCATCCCGCATCCTCTTCAACAACATCACCCGTCATAGCTCCCGCTTTCCTCACATCAAACTCTTTCCAACTGCTGGTAACATTTCCTGTTGTTTCAATTTTGCCTTCAGCTATTAAGTGTTTAATACGCCACATTAGAAATACATCACCGGTTTTTATTTTCATTCGGTGCAATGTGTTGGATAATAATCGCCATGCCTTTTGCCATTCTGGAGTAATATTCTTCATAATCTCTGCATCATAAAATGCGGCTTCTTTACCAGCAATCTTTTTCCCACCTTCTAAAATTCTAACCGTTGTATTTTCTTCTACTATTTTTTTCCATTCATCAGGATCCACTTCAAATTCACTAAGTGTTATGGGTCTTGCCAGTTTTTTTGCCTTCACTGCCTCTTTAGGCAAAATTTCATGTATAGTTGTTGGATAAAATATTTGTCCTTTATCATTTATAAAAGGAAGATTGTTTAAATAAAGAATCATAATTCTTCCCTGGTAATTTCTTAATTGAGGCATCAACCAAAAGTATCCGGTTACATCATGTTGATTTTGTCCCATCCATATCCATGCTTCCAACGATTCGTCTGCTTCCAGTTTTTCTATTAACCGTATCACTGTTTCTCTGTCATCAAAACTGCCTACCAGTTTTTCGCCATAGGGTGTATC
>JANPEU010000223.1:0-1836 GCA_031423175.1 Bacteroidota bacterium | reverse complement strand
CTTTAAAAAATCATTTACATCGGGGTGTTTAAATTTCCATTGGTTAAAATATTCAATTAAAATTTTATCACGAACTGTTGCGCCGGTTATATAACCCAACTGCTCCAGAAAAACACATCCTTTGATATAGGATGCAATCAGGTAACCATAGTTTAAATTAAAATGATCGGCATGTGTAGTCAAAGCTTCTTCTTTTCCGCTTTTTACCCATTGCAAATATGCTGCGTACGTAGATGCATGAGGAGATGTAGAATCCTGCATAAAAAAATTTATCACTTTGTTTTCGATAAATGTTGCAAAACCTTCATCCATCCAGGAATAAAGTGATTCATTGGTCGCTAAAACACCATAATACCAGTTATGCATAAGCTCATGCACCCAATTATCGGGACCGGCACCATTTATTAAAGTTGCCATGGGGTATTCCATACCGCCATCACCACCTTGTATAAAAGAAAATTGTTTGTAAGGATATTTTCCTGCGACAGAATCAATAAAAGGAAAGGTAACTGCGGCGTCTTCTAATAATCTTTCCCATTGCGATTTATAAAATTCTACATAGTTATCTGGTTTATTTCCAAGTTCGTTTTTTAAACTTGTTGTAAGATTAGCCCATTGTTTTTTTATAGAATCTGCATTTATTTTATAAAAGGAATGTAAGACAAGGCTATCCCGGATCATCTTTGTTTGATGAATAAATTCCGGATCGGCTGCCCAAACAAAATCATGCACATTGGGTGCATAAAAATGCCATAACAATTTATTTCCGGCAGGCCTGATTACTTTAGTTCCTTTCTTTTCATAACCATAACCTACTTTATCTGCATTTTGTAAATAACCCGTTCCGCCAATTATAAAATTTTTATCGATAGAAATCTTCACATCAAAATCGCCCCATACGCCATAAAACTCACGACCCACATAAGGCGTGGGATGCCATCCTTCTTTATCATACTCACATAATTTCGGATACCATTGGCTCATGCTGAAACGAACACCTTCTGAGCTATTTCTTCCGCTCCGCCGAATTTGTAGTGGTACCTGAGATTCAAATTCCATTTCAAAAACAACTTTCGCTTTTGGTGCAATCGGTTTATCAAGTGTTACTTCAAGAATTGTTTCCAGCACTTTATACTTTTGAGTAACCCCATTCATCTTTAATGAAATTATCTTTTGATAACCCATTTCAGTTGATTGCAGGTTTGCAATTCTATCTTTTACCCGGTTATCCCAGTCTGCACCGCGTGGCGATTGCATAATGCCCTGTCGCTGACTACGCATATCCATCATACTACCGGGTTGAAATGCGTTCCAGTATAAATGATAAAAAACCCGGGTAAGTGTATCAGGAGAATTATTCCAGTATTCCAGTTTTTGCTTTCCGGAAAATTGATTTTCAGTTGCATTCACATCTATTGTCATATCATACTTCACCCGCTGCTGCCAGTAGGAAGATGAAGGAACGATAACAGATGATGACTGTGCTGAACTAAAAAAAGGGATTGAAATAAATAAAATCTTAAAAAGTTTTTTCATCGTATAATTTTTCATCAGGATTATAAGCCCATTAATTTTTTGTTGAAGGCAATAAGTAGTTTAAACAAATCTTCATGTTCATTTAATGGAAGCGTTTCAGAAATATCAAAAATATCATGATATGCTTTAATACCTCCCAATGTATAAAAGAAAAAAGATGGCACCCCTTTTTCTGTAAAGAAATAATGATCGCTGTTGGCAGCTTTGCCCCTTGCATTTACAGCAACTAACAATTTTTGTTCCTCATTTATTTTTTTCATCCATTCAAATTCGGTTGGAAATTCCGTTGCATTTACCACC
>JANPEU010000222.1:0-6100 GCA_031423175.1 Bacteroidota bacterium | reverse complement strand
GCCTCCGCCAAGAGGCGGAGGGTTCTTAACAGTCTTTACGGTTACTGTCGGTTCATACCCATCGGGATTTTGTTTTTTCTTTTCATCAACCACATAAAAAGCATTGTTGATTAAATTCAGCACAACTCTTCCAATATCCTGTGGTATGATATTGATGTTGCCAATTGTTTCATCAAAATCAGTTTTCATTGTTGCATTGAAACTTTTATCTTTTGCTCTTAATCCATGATAAGCCAATCGTAAATATTCATCACACAATGCATTTATATCAGTTGGTTCTTTTACACCGCTACTGCTGCGGCTATGCTGCAGCATTCCTTTTACGATTTCACCTGCCCGTTTGCCATGATGAGTAATTTTTAACTGGTTTGATTTAATATCGGTTGCTATATCATTAGCTTCATCCAATTTCCCTTTTTCAATTTCCTGTTTCATCTCATCAATTAACTCTGTATTTACTTCAGAAAAATTATTTACGAAGTTTAAAGGATTCTGAATTTCGTGAGCAATTCCCGCAGTTAGCTCACCCAGTGAGGCCATCTTTTCAGATTGCACTAATTGATCTTGTGTTAATTTCAATTCATTAAGTGTATTCTGAAGTGTTTCAAACGACTGTGCATTATATAAAGCAGCAGAAGTATATGAGGCTAGCGTTTTAAGAATATCCAGATGGTGCTGGGCATAAGCATTTTTTTCATACGACTGAACGGAGATAAGTCCTATAATTTTGTCCTTTACCTGCATTGGAAGATAAATAAGTGAATTTGGATTTTTAGGAATACTGCCATCTTCAAGAATGACTGAAGCCGGAACCGTGTAATCGATATCTGTCAGATACTTTGAAAATTCATTTTGAATATCATTAATAAAAACTTCTTTGTTGTTTTCAATACACCAAACTGCCAGTTGATTCTTGTCGCTCATTTTGCGATGGTAGGGTTGGTATCTTTTGCCTTCCTCAATTGAAAGACGGTATTCAATGGATGCTTCCTCCGGCTTATATATACCAATGCCAAACATTGTCGCATCCATCAGTTCATTCACGTTTTCATAAACGGTATTCAAAATTGTGTCAAGACTAAGCGTTGAAGTGATGTCCCTACCAATCTTGCTTAAGACAGATACACTATTATATGAGTGTTCCAGTTCTTCTGTTTTCTTTTCCAATTCGTCATTTTTTTCTTTCATCACCACATTGGTCAGGCGGTTGATTTCCGCTTCCCTTTGCAATTTCTCCATTTCGTTTTGTATGTTCAGGTACTTTTGTTTGTTCTCCTGTTCATCTTTAAAAACCTCTGATTTGTATTTATGGTAGAGCTTATAGTGTTTTACAAATGACTGAATGTCTTCCTTACTTTCAAAAAAATCAGCCAGCTCTTCATGCGCCTTATAGATCATGGCTTTTGCTTTAATGTCTTCTGCAACTTTCAGCGATTCGAGAAAATACTCTTTTGCCTTTTCTGTATTTTTCTGTAGAAGAGCTATTTTTCCTAAATGCAATAAGGAGTCCGCTTCACCCACTTTATAAGTAATCTCCCTGCTATTAGAAAGACTTTGCAAAAAATATTCTTTTGATTCATCCAACCGGTTTTGTCTTAATAAAAGATTACCTAGTGTAAAAAGTGAATCTCCCTTCATAATCTTTTGAGATGATTGTTCACTTAACCGAAGACATTCAATAGAGGCCTCGTATGCTTTTTCCAATTGTCCATCTTTAACGTATATTTCTGCAATACAGTCAAGCACTCTTGGCTGAAGATCATCGGATACACTATTCTCCCTACTTAGAATTAAAGCTTTTTGAAGAAACTCCAATCCCTTTTTATAATCACCCAGAATAACACCGTAATAATAGCCGATCCCAATTAAAGCATATGCCTGAATTTCTTTATTCCCTAATTCCTCACTTTTACGCAATCCATTTGAGAAAAAATCTAATTGCCTGTCAAAATCACCCATATAATAATAGATGGCACCAATGGAAACATTGGACTGTGCTTCCCCAATTTTATCTCCAATTTGTTCAAATATATCCAAAGCTTGAAAAGAAAAGGTCAATGCTGTTTCCAGGTTAGAGAGATAACGATGACTTACTCCCATATTGCGGATGGCATAGGCCAATCCTTTCTGATAAGAATTTTCTTCTGAAAGTTTTTTAGCTTCAGTGCTTAACTCCAGTCCCAGTTTAGGTTGAGTTATATGTACCTTCCAAGCCTGATCATTTAATTCATCAATTTTTTTGATTATTTCAGTTGGAAGAGATTCTGTGACTGCCATAAGCTGATCCATTTTAAAAATTTTAAATCATTGGTAATTGAATAATAAATTCCGTTCCCTCATTTTCTTTTGTATTAACTTTTATTTCACCACCATGTGCTTTTACAATATCATAACTCAATGATAAACCCAAACCTGTTCCCTGCCCCGTAGGTTTGGTGGTAAAGAAGGGTTGAAATATTTTGTCCAATACTTTTTGTGGGATGCCGTTGCCATTATCCTTTACAGAAACAAGAACTTCAGCCCCCCTGCCTCCGCCAAGAGGCGGAGGGTTCTTAACAGTCTTTACGGTTACTGTCGGTTCATACCCATCGGGGTTTTGTTTTTTCTTTTCATAAACCACATAAAATGCATTGTTGATTAAATTCAAAACAACTCTTCCGATATCCTGCGGAACAATATTGATGTTACCAATACTTTCATCAAAATCAGTTTTCAATGTTGCATTGAAAGATTTATCTTTTGCTCTTAATCCATGATAGGACAATCTTAGATATTCATCACACAATGCATTGATGTCTGTTGGTTCTTTTATGCCACTGCTACTTCTTGAATGTTGCAGCATTCCTTTTACAATGGCATCGGCTCTTTTGCCATGGTGATTTATTTTTTGTTCGTTCTCTTTTATATCATTTGATATTTCAATCGCCTCCTCAATTTTTCCAGCTTTTAATTCCTGTTGCAACTCATCCACTAATTCTGTATTCACTTCACTAAAATTATTAACGAAGTTTAACGGGTTTTGAATTTCATGTGCGATACCCGCAGTGAGCTCTCCCAGGCTGGCCATTTTTTCTGATTGAATGAGTTGGGTTTGAGTAGCTTTAAGCTCTTGCAGTGTCCGGTTTATTTGGTTGTTCTTCTCCTGAAGTATATAATTTGCTTTTTGTTTTTGACGATTGTTACGGTAAAGTAAGAGTCCGATAATACTAAATACGGCAATCAATGCTATGATGGCAATCGTTTTTAGTTGGCCCTCTTTTTCAATTCTATTTTGCTCCGTTTGCTGCACCTGTAATTGTTGATTGAATGCTGCCACCTGGAATTCCTGTAGTCTGCTCTTTTCAATCTTGTCAAGGCTGTCCTTTAATAGTGTTGCCAACCTTAAATAAGCAAAAGAACTGTCTGTATTTTTTTGGTCGTGAAAATAATCTGAAATTATCCGGTAAGCAATAGCTACTTCTTTTTTGTAGCCACCCAGCATAAAAGCATTAAGGGCTTTTTTGGCATACAAAAAACTTGAATCTGCTTTGTTTAACGATTGGTAAAGACTGGCTAATTGAAGACATGCATTTCCAGTATGCCGCGGATTATCACGTAGCTCACTAACCTGGATTGCTTTTTGATAATTTTCTCTGGCGAGATTAGTGTTTCCCATTTTCTCGTAAATAGTGCCTATAGATGTATACGTACTGCCTTCAAATTTTCTGGCGTTAGAAGGCAACATTGCATAATAATACAGTGACTTTTGTTCATAGAAAAGGGCCGAATCGAACTTATTCAGTTTAAGATAACCGTCACCTATGTCAGGGTATACTCCAGCAAGATTTACAGTATCTCGTGCCAATTCCAAAAGTACAATCGCCTCATGGGCAATTGCAATTTGCTTTTCATAGTTGCCGACAAACAGGTAGAGGTACTCAAGGAAACTATATAGTAAACCGATTACGCTGCGCCGGTACATTTGTGGTGTTTGTCCCTTTTGCAGACTACCTGTTTTTTTTTCGTTGGATGGATCTTCGGCAATTTTTATTCCCTGGCTTATTACCCTGAGTGCCTCGGGATAATTTCCGGTTTTCATGAGATGCACACCCGTTAGTGCCAGCATTTCAGCCTTGTTCAATTGTAAATTGAGTTGTTCTGCGATAGCTATCCCCTTGTTACAATAGTACAGACCGCTATCGGCGTTTATATCATCGTAAAGGCCTGCCAACATTGAATAAGCATCCAAACGGACAGTGTCATTCGTCGCATGCTTCAGCATAAGATAGGCACTGTCCATCTGCTTCCTTGCCTGTGCTTTGCCAAATGCAGGCAGGAACAGAAACAATAATATTTTTAAATACTTCTTCATGGAAATAATTTATGCTGATGGTAACTGAATAATAAACTCACTTCCTTCACCTTCCCTCGTCTCCACCTTCAACTCCCCACCATCTGCTTTTACAATATCATAGATTGTCTGAATCACGGATTTAAATGGATTTATGGATTTCGCTGACTTGATGATGATGTTCGTCCGAGTAATCCTTTAATCCTCCTTAATCTGTGATTCTGACAAGAGGTAATTGAATAATAAACTCACTGCCTACGCCCTCCTTTGTCTCCACCTTCAGCTCCCCACCATGTGCTTTTACAATATCATAACTTAGGCTCAAACCCAATCCTGTTCCCTGCCCCGTTGGCTTAGTGGTGAAGAATGGTTGAAAAATTTTGTCTAATATTTTCTGAGGAATGCCGTTGCCATTGTCTTTTACAGAAATCACAACCTCAGCCCCCCTGCCTCCCGATAGATCGGGACTGGCTCCCAAAGGCGGGTTCTTGGAAGTCTTTACAGTTACAGTTGGTTCATAACCGTTAATACCCTGATTCTTTTTTTCATTCACAACGTAAAACGCATTCGTAATCAAATTTAAAATCACCCTGCCAATATCTTGCGGAACAATGTTGATGTTGCCAATCGTTTCATCAAAATCTGTTTTCATGATGGCGTTGAAGGATTTGTCTTTTGCCCGGAGGCCATGATAAGCCAGGCGCAAATATTCATCAGCCAATGCATTAATATCAGTTGGTTCTTTTGTACCGCTGCTGCTGCGGCTGTGTTGCAGCATTCCTTTTACAATAGCATCGGCACGTTTGCCATGGTGATTTATTTTTTGTTCGTTGCTGATAACATCATCTGCAATGGCATTTACTTCATCAAAATTCCCTTTTTTAATTTCATCTTTTAATTCAATTAATAATTCTTTGTTCACTTCCGAAAAATTATTGACAAAATTTAGGGGGTTCTGTATCTCATGTGCAATGCCTGCGGTGAGTTCGCCGAGCGAAGCCATTTTTTCGGATTGTATCAGTTGGGATTGGGTGGATTTTAAATTTATCAAAGTAGTTTCTAAAACTTTGTTGGCCTTTTGTTTCTGTTTGTTGTTGCGATATAGAAAGGAAGCAATAATTAAAAATATTGCCAGTCCGGCAATCAGTGCAATTTGTTTTTGTTTGTTTTGGTCAGCAATCCTTTTAGCTTCTACTTTACGCTGACGTTCCTGTTCATCTAAAACAATACGCTGCAATTCCTGAAATCTTTTTGTTCCTGTTAAACTATCTTTTTCTACATTGGCTATAGCTATATATTTATACGCACTGTCATACTTATTCTTAGTTTTAAATAGCCCACTTAATAATACAGAAGCATCATAAACACCTTTTCTGAATGAAATGGCTTTGCCGGTTTGTATCGCATTATATGCATACTTCATACTGGAGTCAGGCATATTCAGTTCCTCGTATAGTTTTGCGAGGAACAGGTTATTCATAGTGAGGTTTCTGGTGTCATTTTCAATAGTTGATTCTATAATACCCTGCTTATAAAAATACATGGCCTTTATTTTATTGCCTTTCAAATTATACGCATTGCCCATTCTAAACATCATTTCAGGCCGGACATAATTGAACCTGTCATTGCTTTTTTGTGCTGCATCATATACAATTTGCTGGTAATACAATCCGGAATCGGGTATTAACATTAAATCGTAAATGTTTCCAATATTTGATACTTCATTATGAAACCCGGCAATATCACCTACCTTTTCAAATAAATCTTTTG
>JANPEU010000221.1:0-1634 GCA_031423175.1 Bacteroidota bacterium | reverse complement strand
GCACGGAGTATAGCATAACCATAGTTTAATAAATTGTTAGGCGGTGGTCCGTATCGTTCTCTTCTGAATTCTAAAAAATCAGGAAACAAATGTTTCCAGTAATAGCTGGCTGCTTTTGCTTCGCTATTACCACTATCGCCACTTTTTACATTTAGTGAAAGGTTTTGCAGATATTTATTTTCTATGCGCAGCAGATCCAAAACTATTGCCTGATTCTGAATTTTTGATGTTATGGTTTGCTGCCACAGTTGTTTTTTAAGTGGTATAGTAGCTTCTATTTGCAATTGATGTTTTTGGCTTTGCAGTGTATTGCCTTCCAGGTTCAGCATCAGCCCTACCGGATGATGAGTACCATCGCAGGTTATGAGTGCTACATTATTTTCTAAAAGCTTTGAAAGTAGTGCTTGAGTAATTGTGATCTGTTGATGATCAAGAATAATTACTCCTACATCTTCTATAGCAATTTGCTTACTTATTTTTTCCTTCACTTCATCTTCACTTAAAGATTGTGGCGATGGGGTTTCCACCACTAACTGGTTATTAGTGGTTTTTAAATAGGCAGGGTTGCCAAAATAAAGGGTTCGCTTTATCATGGGATAATTGGATAATGGGTTCTATAAAACGTGGGACAGTTTTTTTTATTATGCTGAAAGATGAATGAGCTGGTTCTAAGCCTGAAATTGTGTAAGGTTAAGGAAACAACTCATAAATTTTTTTCCGAGGTAGAAAACGTACGAGCCAAACAGCATTACCCCTGATGATAGCACCAATACGGAATTTTTGGCGGGTTGTCTCCACTTTTATGCGGTAATGAACCTTGTAAGTTCTCAAAAGTTTTAAGCCTGTGATATTTTCTATACTGTCGGCCTTTTCTATTTGCAAAATTTTCTTGTCTAATTCCTGAAGTAAAAGTTTGTTTTTTACTTTATCAATATCCCGATCAAAGGCAGGTTTTACAAGAATTCTCATGGCATTTGTTGAAGAAACGGTATTTAAATAAAATTACCTGCGAATTTTTTTACGTATTACTTCCAGCGGAACAGTCCCGCGTTCGGCCATGCCTTTGTCTATCAGCCTGGCGAGGTAAGCATCTTCCAGTACTTCATCATTTACGCGGAGGGCTTTTATTCGCAGTTCTTTTAGTAAATCCATTACTAATTTTGTTTTACTGTTTTCTTTTGATTGAAGTATAATTGTTGCCATGAAAATGATTTGAGTAAAGGTAAAATAAAAAGAACTAAAAGATGATTTTTGATAATCCGGGGTTGCCAAAATAAAGGGTTCGCTATATCATGGGATAATTGGATAATGGTTCAAGATAAAACGAATGGAAAAAGGATTTAGTATTTTATTTAGTTAACCCAATATTTCCAATCCAATCCAATTTCAGCTTAATACAATAGTCTTGAACTTTTAAGGGTACATCTCCTAAGTATTCTTTTTTATAGACTAACTCTTTTACAAAATTTTCATTTACTTCTGTCTTAGTGCTTTTGCCAAATGTCCCGAATTCTTCAAAATTTAAATCATACTTTTTTAGTTTAATATCTCCTCGTTGTTTCTTTAATATTTCAATTTGTTCAGGTGACAGGCCTTTTGATGCACTAATAACACTTGCATAGTTATTAGGGATA
>JANPEU010000220.1:0-6292 GCA_031423175.1 Bacteroidota bacterium | reverse complement strand
ATAGCAAGCGGACTAATAATAAAGAAAAAGCTATTTAATATTGGTATTGTAATAATAAATATTCCCCACCACATCAATATTTCACCAAAATAATTGGGGTGACGGGAAAATTTCCACAGCCCGGTCTGAATTATTTCTCCGGTATTTTTTTTTTGCTTAATAAATACAGACAATTGGTAATCTCCGACTGCCTGAAAATAAAAACCAATCAGCCAACAACATAAACCAACCCAGGTAAAACCATCCCATTTTTTAGATATTGAAATTGCGGCGTTAATTACCGGAGAAATAATAATCAATAATAGCATCCCCTGTAATAAAAAAATTTGAAGATAAGATCGCCAGTAAAATGTTTTACCCCATGATTGCCGCCAAGCGAGATAACGAAAGTCTTCTTTCTTATTTTTATTCCGGTTATAAATATGAATACTCAGCCGTAAGCCCCATAAAATAACAAGACTATATAACAGTAACGAAACTGGCGACCAATCTTTTGTAAAAAACAGATAAAGGCAAATTAAAATATACCCGAGCCCCCAGGCTATATCTGCTATATCGTTCCTTTTTTTAATTACAGCAGCAATAAACCAGATACTGGCATAAAGAAAAATAATAATAAAACAATATAGAAATTCCTGTAGCATTCAGGAAACCCATTTTACAATATAAAAACCTGCGGTGCTTACAAGACCGGTGAGAACTGAGCCCCAAATGATATCGATAAAAACAATTTGCAATGGCCAATTTTTAAGTGTAGCCAAATTAGTAAGATCATAGGTTGCATACGTAAAAAATCCGAACAAGGCGCCGCTAAGGATTGCTTTAGCAACAGAATTTTTTTCAATTGCCGGAAGGATGGCGAAATAAAAAATACCTATAATAAAAAGCAGGTAAAAAATAATAGCTGCCGTCCAATTTACTTTATCACTTAAAAATCCGCCGAGGTATTTTTTATAAAGATCTTTTGCAATAAAACCCAACCATGTCATATCGATAGCAAAAAAAACGACAGCGGTTAGCAGGTAACTGAGTATAAGTTTTGGGAAAGGCATTTGTAGTAAAGTTATAGAACAATTCGATTAAAACAATTCATTCCAGCGTAAAGCTGATTTTTTATAGATAACAATTATTGAAAAAAAAGTATTACAAAACTGTTGAAATTCTTTTCTTACTCTTTTATGTGTTTAGCCGCATCAATAAATTCCCACAACGCATCGGTTACCTGATCAATCAACAAGGGTGGTAAGTGTTCATAAATATCAACAGGTTTTCCAGCATTTGCTTCTGCCAATGCATCTAATAATTCCGGAATTGTAATTTCTTTCAGTCGGGCTAATATATAGGCTTGTTCCATTCTTAAATGTAAAGCTTTATTCGTTTTAGTATTTATTTTTATAAAAAAAACTCCGGACTCATAGATTTTATTTCATTAATCAATATCCAGATAATAAGATTAATTCATTTAATTCAATAACACAAAAAAATGGGAGCAGCATTTGCTACTCCCACTATCGAATTTTAAAAACAAAAAATCAAACTTATTTTTTTGGCATTAATACAGCATCAATTACATGAATTACGCCGTTCGTTCCGGTAAGATCGGCTGCTGTAACATTAGCACCATTGATCATTACTTTACCGTCTTTAATAGAAACGGTAAGTTCTTCACCTTGTAAAGTTTTTACTTTTTGGCCATCTTTTAAATCAGCCGCTTTTACAGCACCAGCTACTACGTGGTACGTTAATATGTTTGTCAATGAAGCTTTGCTTTCGGGCTTTAGTAAACCATCTACTGTTCCTGCAGGTAAGGCTGCAAAGGCAGCATTTGTAGGAGCGAATATTGTAAACGGACCGGCACCTTTCAGTGTTTCAACCAAACCGGCTGCTGTTACTGCAGCTACTAATGTTGTGTGATCGGCAGATCCAATGGCAATATCAACTACATCTTTTGCAGCAGGCGAAACTGTTGCCTCTTCTTTTACAACTTCAGTTGGTGTTTCTGCTTTCTTGGTTTCTTCACTGTTACAAGCAACAAATGTTGAAGAGCTAATAGCTACAGCTACAAGCATGTTTAAAATGTTCTTTTTCATAATTATTTTTTAATTGTTTTTCCTTACAACAAAATCTTTGATGAAATGTTCGCAGATATTTAAAAATAATTTACATGTATTCTTGTTTAAACTTTTTGTAACTATTCTATCGTTAGTTAAACAATAATTTTTTAACCAATAAACTCTGGTATCTCAAATCCGAGTTGGTTTTTTTACCTTAAACCTATTTCAGTACCAGCCAGATAATAAAAACTACTTTTGCCATTCATTTATTACCAATATGAAATTTGAAGAGCTGAATTTAAATACACCGTTACTTAACGCACTAAACGAACTTGGATTTATCAACACGACCACTATTCAACACCGCGTTTTTCCAATTGTAATGTCGGGCCGGGATGTTTGTGGTATAGCACAGACCGGAACCGGTAAAACTTTTGCCTATCTACTCCCCTGCCTGCGACAATGGAAATTCAGCAAGGATAAATCACCGCAAATACTCATCATTGTTCCTACCCGTGAGCTGGTGGCACAGGTTGTAGAAAATGTAAAAGCATTAACTACCTACATGAACCTGGTAGTAGTGGGAGTTTATGGCGGTGTAAATATTAATACGCAGCATATTGAAGTAAGAAAAGGAGTGGATGTTTTGGTAGCAACACCCGGCCGGTTATATGACCTGGCTATGAATGGTTCCTTCAAAACAAAAATGATTAAAAAAGTAGTGATTGATGAAATTGATGAAATGCTTAATCTCGGATTTCGTACCCAATTAAAAAACATATTGGACTTTTTACCAGAACGGAGACAGAATCTTTTATTTTCCGCTACCATGACGGAAGAGGTGGAAGCTCTTATAGAAATTTATTTTAATAACCCGGTACGGGTAGAAGCTGCACCAACCGGAACACCGCTTGAAAATATTATACAGACAGGATATGAAGTACCTAATTTTTATACAAAAGCAAACCTGCTGGAATTATTATTAACCGAAGATCCAACCATGACCAAAGTATTGGTGTTTGCGGCTACCAAACAATTAGCCGATCAACTCTATGCACAGTTAGAAACAAAATTTCCGGGTACTGCCGGTGTCATCCATTCTAATAAAGAACAGAATCACCGGTTCAATACTGTTAAGCAATTCAAAAACGGCACGTATCGGTTTATCATTGCCACAGATATTGTAGCAAGAGGAATAGATGTGGCAGAGGTAACTCATGTCATCAATTTTGATGTGCCGGAAATGCCGGAAAATTACATTCACCGCATTGGCAGAACCGGGAGAGCAGATAAAAAAGGAATCGCTATCACTTTTATTACTCCAAAAGAAAAACCATTGATCACAGCTATTGAATCGTTGATGAAGTATAAAGTTCCCTTGCAAGTATTACCTGCAAATCTTACTATCTCCGATGAATTAACAGAAGACGAGCAACCAAAAATATCCATGAAGACCATTCCATTAAAGCAGCCCAAAAAAGATAAAGCAAACCCGGCCTTTCATGAAAAATCTGCTAAAAACAGTAAAGTAAATTTTATTGTAAAACATAAAGACCGGATGATGGAAAAATATGGCCGGCCTATAAAACGAGGCGCTAAGAAAAAATAATAAATGCCTATCTTAATATAACAATCTTGCAATGGAACCACATAGGCACATACAGCACAATAGAAAAAACACATAGACCTGGTTTCCGTCAGGCAGGTTTTTATGTGAAAATCTATGTTACTATATGCCTATGTGGTTCAAAAACTAAATGGTTGTACTATCCGGGTAGTCTATAAAACAATATCAATGTTTATATCAAAAGACCCACTGCATGGCAAAACATTAGAAGTAATCGTAACTGAAATAGTTTCGCATTACGGTTGGGAAGAACTGTCACATGAAATAAATATCAATTGTTTTAAAAGCAATCCCAGCATAAAATCCAGTTTAACTTTTTTACGAAAAACAGAATGGGCAAGAAAGAAAGTGGAAAGCCTTTATATTTACATGCTGCGTAAAAAAAACCAGGCAGCACTAAAAAACAAGAGCCAGGGATTGTAATAAGGCGAAACAACCAACTACGGCCCACCAATAATTTTTTTAACACCAACAGAAAAAATTCTGTCGAAAAATACAGACATTTAAAGTCAGAAGTTTACAAAAATTGCTTTCTCCTGTTGTTTGTTTTTATGATTATTTAAATAAACAGTCGATAATTTCTTATTGATTAAAAGATAAGCTGTATTTTTCTATCGGGTTAATTATCCATAAATAATGAATAGCACATTAAGAAGACTATTTGATTGGGCAGAGGTATGGGCATTGCTTATTCCTTTAATTTATTTATTATTTAAACGCAGGCAACCCCGTTTTTTAAAACCAGTTATCATCTACTTGTTTATTGCCTTATTCATTAATATAGCCGTTGATATTATTGCAGATTATAAAAGAAATTTCCCTGACTGGTTGCAAAGCAATAACCCGATTTATAATGTGCATTCCGTTATCAGGCTTGCCTGTTTCAGTTATTTTTTTATAGCACTTAAACAACCTTTTTTTGTACGGTTCAAATATATCCTTCCCCTGCTATCACTGGTAGTAATAATAATTAATTTTGGATTTATTGAAAATTTTGGTAACCCGGATCATTTAAGTGGCAATTTACTGTCAGCTGAAGCATATCTTTTACTTATTTATTGTATGCTGTATTACCTGGCAAAATTAAGTGATGATACAGATGATATAAGTACCGGACCCGATTTTTGGATTGTAACCGGGCTCAGTATTTATGTAGTAGTTAATTTTTTTGTTTTTTTATTTTATGTACCGATGATCTACCAGGATGGTGTACTTGCGAATGATATGTGGGATATCCATAATGTTGCTTACATACTATTATGCATCTTTATAACAAAAGCTTTTTATGAATCTTCTCGAAATCAGCATACAGTCTAGGGTTATCATTGGCATTTCAGGCATGGTAGTTTTATTTACCAGCTTTATAATTGCCTTTATAGGTAACCAGCGTAAAAAACTTCAATACCACAAAAACCTGCAGGCAATTCATGCGGAACAGCAAAAGGCATTAATGGAACAAAATCTTCACTTGGAAGACCGGGTAAAGGAAAGAACGCAGGAACTGATGACGCAAAAAGAAAATCTTCAGGTTGCATTAACAGATCTTAAAGCAAGCCAGTTGCAATTAGTACAAAAAGAAAAAATGGCTTCGTTGGGTGAAATTGCTTCTGGTATAGCACACGAAATACAGAACCCATTAAATTTTGTAAACAATTTTGCAGAAATAAATACTGAACTATTGATGGAGATGAAAGCACTTTTGAAAAAAGAAAATAGTACGGGAACGAATGAAGAAATCAATTTGTTATTTGATGATGTTATACAAAATCTTGATAAAATAAACCATCATGGTAAACGTGCAGGCAATATTGTAAAAAGTTTGCTGCAGCATGCCAGAAACAACAGCAGTGAAGCCGTACGCTCCGATGTAAATTTATTAGCCGAAGAATATTTAAAATTGAGTTATCATGGTTTTCGGGCAAGAGATAAATCAGCTCATGTTCTTATTCAAGCTACCTATGAGCCATCCATAGTTGAAATAAATATGGTACCCCAGGATATTGGACGTGTATTAATGAATATTTATAACAATGCCTTTTACTCGGTAATCGAAAAGTCAAAACAAAATAATATAGATTATAAACCTATGGTAACAGTACTTACCAAAACGGAGGGAGGTAAAGTGAAAATAATTATCAGAGATAATGGATTAGGAATTCCCTCTAAATATTTAAGTAAAATATACCAGCCCTTTTTTACCACAAAACCTACCGGAGAAGGAACGGGGCTTGGTCTATCTTTAAGTTACGAAATTATTAAAGCACACCAGGGCGAATTAAAAGTTGATTCTAAAGAAGGAGAGTTTGCTGAATTTACAATTGAACTTTTGCAGGATTAATAAAATGAAATAATCCGTAAATCAATTCCTCAGTGCTTTGTGTATTTCATCAACCAATCCATTTGCCGGAAGGTCTTCGCTCAATTCCCAAAACATGATACCTCCCAATTTTTTCCTGCGGATAAATTTTGATTTTTCTCCAATTGATCTTTTATCATCAAATGTGGCAAATAATTTTTTTTGCGGATTGTATTGAAACGGTGCCTTTGCTTTTTTATCCCAGTGATAAATAAATCCAGAACTGTCGCTGAAGTAAGTCGAAAAATTTTTATA
>JANPEU010000219.1:0-2717 GCA_031423175.1 Bacteroidota bacterium | reverse complement strand
ATGCTGGTGCCGGCGCCTCCTATCAACCCGGAGGAATACAATTATTAGATCTTAATGCACAGAATAATACTTATTTACAAACCGCATTTTATGAAAATGGGATGCTTCAATTTTGTCAAAATACAAAGGTGAATGGGAAAGCAGGGATAATTCTTGGCCGAATAAATGGCATCCCAAACAATTTATCTTGTACGGCAAAAACAGTAAGTGATCCTAATCTCTACCTTCAGTTCCCCAGTATTGCTTATGCTGGAAATTCTTCTTCCGACAATAGCACAATTGTGGGTCTTCAGCATACAGCAGAGAATACGTATCCCGGTATTTCAGCAGTATATGTAAACAGTAATTTTGATATAAGTGCATTAACAACAGTAAAAGCAGGCGCCGATACCATCAATGGGGTTTGGGGAGATTATTCCGGAATATGCAGGAGATACAATCATCCGGGTGAAGTTTGGTATGAAGGACAATACGGGAGTACAACATTTCCAAACATTAATTGGATTGCAAAGTTGCAAAAAACGGCTGACTGTGATCAAAGGATCGTTTCGGAAAATATAAAAACAAATCATTTCACTAATTCTTTGACGGTAGCACCAAACCCTTTATCACAATCAACGCTTATTTATTTCACACTTTCGCAATCACAAAAGGTTTCTATTAAAATATTCGATATAGAAGGAAAACTTTTAAAGATAATTGCCAATAAAGAAATGAGTGAAGGATCACATCAACTTATATGGAACGCAGAGAATGTAAAACCAGGGGAGTATTTTTTGAGAATGGAATCGACAGGTTTCTCTGAAGTCAAAAAACTGATTATACTGAAATAGTTTTAAAATTATTACTTCGGAACAATTTGACTTGTCCACCGAAGCTTTAGCGAAGGTTGGTGAATGGATAAACTTTGAAGATATGGTAGGCAAAATATAAGCTGTTCGTAAAAACACGAATAGACAAAGAGAAGAATTACGTTTCTTCTCTTTTTGTTTTTAGAAACACTTTCAAAGAAAAACCGGATGTTCTACTTTAACACCTGAAACAAATTCCTTTTTTAAACCCAACCCACCTTTGCCATGAAAAACAATTCTACACAACCTGTATTTTATTTTTCAGCTTACCCATTAAAGGTTTTGAAAAATGCATTACCCGATTCAGCTACAGAAAACTCTTCACTGCATATCAGGAACAAATTAAAAGCTTTTGGTAGGATAAGAATTCACCCGATGTCTAACCCCTACAAACACGAAACGAAAGCAACATCAAGAATTAAACCCAGCTTGCTATCAGAAGATACGGGTGAAAACTCCAATGGATGGTATGGTAATTATGAATAAGATTAAAACGATCGGAGATTAAGATAAATCAATGCGGTCTTTCTTTACCGTTTATATACACAAAAGCCGCTCCGGAATCGGGGCGGTTCTTTTTTATAATACTTCAGTCTTATCGCTGATTTCTGTACTGGTGGTTATGGTCGAATAGTTTTCTTCGGTATGATGCTTTTTGAAAAACCGTTTTTGAAAAACTAATAAGGTAATAACGCCTGCTGAAATAGAAGCATCTGCAATATTGAAGATGGGGCTGAAGAATTCAAAATCATTTCCACCAATAACGGGCAGCCAGTTTGGAAACTTCGTATCAATAATGGGAAAGTAAAGCATGTCCACTACCCGGCCATGTAAAAATCCTGCATACCCTTGGGCTGGAAATATTTTTGCCACATTTGAATAAGAGCTTTCTTCGAATATCATACCATAAAACATACTGTCTATTAAATTTCCCAAAGCACCGGCATAAATTAATGCAGCGCAAACAATAAATCCTTTTGTGTATTTCTGTTTTACAATTTTTGTAAGATACCAGGTGCCAAAAATTACTGCAGCTAACCGAAACAAAGTAAGAATCATTTTACCCCATTCACCACCAAACTCCCATCCCCAGGCCATTCCTTTGTTTTCTATAAAATACAATTGAAACCAGTTCATTCCGGTTACACCTGTATTTCCAAAACCATAATTTGTTTTAATCCAGATTTTCAAAGCCTGGTCGGCAATGATAATTAGCAAGATGATGATAAAAACTTTTCTAAGCTTCACGCTATTTCTATTTTATGGGCAAATATAGGGAGAAAGATATAAGCTATACGCTATAAACTATACGCTGTAAGCTTCACGACTTCAATGCAGAATCTTTAACTATTTATTTAATGCCCCTATAAATCCCTGAAGCATTTTTTGTTCTTCGGAAATGTCTGCAAGTGTTAATGCCAGTAATTCCTGATCTCCAAACTGCACACGTTGTGCAATCAATAGTTGAGTTTCCAATTCAAAGGAAGATCCTAATGATATTTCTATAAATCTTGAATAGTCTTTTTCGCTTTTTCTGCTGCTGCCTTCCGCAACATTCGATGGTATGGACACACCAGACTTTGTTATTTGTAATGACAATCCATATTTTTCTTCCTTTGGAAAACCAGCAATAAGTTTATAACAATTAACAGCTATGTCCATTCCTTTTTGCCAAATGCGGAGTTCCTTAAAATTTTATGGTTAAAAAATCACTATTTAATCTTAGGTCTTGAAGCTGATAGCTTAAAGCATGAAACTTGTTTCCTCATTCCTGAAAATAAATCCTTTTTACCCGTTGAGAAATTCCGGTCATTATTTCATAGGGAATTGTATTTGCCCATTCAGCCAATTGTTGTACCCGTAAAC
>JANPEU010000218.1:0-5550 GCA_031423175.1 Bacteroidota bacterium | reverse complement strand
GATTCATAAATCATTTATTATTCCTGTTTCCCACATTACCGGTATCGAAGGAAATTTTGTTCGGTTAAAAAATATAACAGCAGAAATTCTGATTGGAGAAAATTATAAAGCAGGGTTGATGGAAATTATCAGGAGGAAAATGATTTAATAGTGTTTTACAAGCCTTAGTTTTACCTATATGATATTTATTAAAATATTACTCATAATAACTATAGAGAATATTGGTATGCAGTAAAATCTGATAAAGCCTAAGCACTGGAGAAGAAATGGAATGACAAGTATGAATCAATTAAATAGATTCAGATTATTTTCTCTTCAGAATTTTTGAATCGACACGCTAACAAAAAAACTTATTTTCTGATCAAGGGGTCGAGACAGCTACGATTATACTTATTTTTATCTACTCAATATTTTTCATTTTTAAATGAATCGAATATGCTCTGTTTTAAATTAACAAAAAAAATTGTGGTTGTATTTTTAGTTGGCATATTCATGCCGGGTTTGAAATTTTTTGCACAACAACCCTCCGTCAACCTGTATCAGCAAACCAGTGAAATGGCTGATAGGATGATACAGTATGATGCAGACAAAGGAAGTATTATGCGTTTTTATTCCACCCATGGATCGCAGGGAGAATGGTGGGGCCGGCGAGAGTTAAGTGATTATAATTCGCCGGAACGTCGTCAGCGTTTACTTCAACTGATTAATAATTACAAGAAACAAATGGAGCAGGTTGATTTTAAAAAAATGAATATTAACGGGAAGGTGGATTATATTCTTTTCGAAAGAGACCTGGATGATGAAAAATATAAACTACTCCAGGAAGATAAAGACTATCAGCAATTGATAAAATACCTTCCTTTTTCTGACTCCATTTATGCAATGGAAAAACCCCGGCGCAGAGGGATGGCAGTAAATGGAGAAGAAATAGCAAAACAACTGAATACTATTTGCAAAGAAATTATTCAAGCAATTGATAAATTAAAGACCAGTGACAGTATTGAAAAGAAGCAAGCCTATATGGCGGTTGCTGCAGTAATAGGCTTGCAAGATGTTTTGCAGAATTATTATAAATTTTATAACGGGTACGATCCGTTATTTACATGGTGGGTGCCTAAAACTTATTTAGAAGCAGACAGTTTGTTGAAAGTATACACAACAACATTAAAAAATAAAGGGAAAGAATCCATTGCACAAAAAGATGATGGAAGTGGTATAATAGGAAATCCGATTGGCCGTGAAGAACTGATACGACAATTGAAGTTGGAATTCATCCCTTATACTCCAGACGATCTTGTGAATATTGCAAATAAAGAATTTGCCTGGTGTGATGCAGAGTTATTAAAAGCGTCCCGTGAAATGGGTTTTGGTGATAATTGGAAAGCGGCACAGGAGAAAGTAAAAAATTCCTTTGTACCACCCGGAAAACAACCGGAGGCTATGTTCGATCTCTACAATCAATCTGTTGATTTTCTCAAAAAAAATAACTTAGTAACAATTCCGGCGTTGGCAGAAGAAACCTGGCGTATGAACATGATGTCGCCGGAGCGGCAGCGAGTAAATCCTTTTTTCCTGGGTGGTGAATCATTAATCATTTCGTATCCGACTAATACGATGAATTATGAAGAAAAAATGATGAGTATGCGTGGAAACAATCCCAATTTTTCCCGTGCTACGGTACATCATGAACTGATAGCAGGTCATCATATGCAGGGATACATGAGTAGTCGCAATAAAACCTATCGCAATTTTGATACACCGTTTTGGGTTGAAGGAAACGCTTTATATTGGGAATTGTTATTATGGGATATGAAGTTTCCCCGTACACCGGATGAAAGGATCGGTATGTTATTCTGGCGTATGCACCGATGTGCACGGATAATTTTTTCTCTTAATTATCATTTGGGCAAATGGACACCGCAGCAATGTATAAATTTTCTTGTTGACCGTGTGGGTCATGAAAGATCGAATGCAGAAGGTGAAGTTCGTCGCTCTTTTACCGGAGGCTATGGACCTTTGTACCAGATAGCATATATGCTTGGCGGTTTACAATTCATGGCATTGAAAAGAGAATTGGTGGATATGAAAAAGATGACATACAAACAATATCATGATGCAATTTTAAATGAGAATAGTTTACCGGTCGAAATGTTGCGGGCTATTTTAACCAATCAACCCTTGACCAAAGAATTTAAAACCAACTGGAGGTTTTAAAGTGAATAGTTTATTGTAAAAATATACTAAATGTCAGTAATGTTTCGTTTTATTCAAACTGGTGAGTTGAAAATAAAAGATAGTTTAATTGTACAATTAAATCTTATGAGCAATGACTTTCATTTACCAATCATCTGTCCGAAACGAAGAAACAGGAAAGCCTTCTGTACTGTATAATTCTCCAACAATAAAATCTTTAAAAGCATATCGCACTGCAACTGGCGCAGAGACCAATGGCGATGATAAAACAATTTGTCCATTATTAATATAAGCAGTTGCCGGACGAAATACTTTATTTGCTCCTGCAATTTCAAATTGTGCCAGTGTTTTGCCATAAGCTGTCAAGCCATTAGGAACATACTTGAATTTTATAGTTGCGCTATTCCCGTTTATAAGTAAAGAATCATATACCGGACTTTGATAAGCAAGCCCTTTTAATTGGTACGTATTACCAAAAGCGAGATAAGCAAAACGTTTTCCAACAGTTTCTTTATCTGGAGGATGAATAAAGAACTCTTCTCCTTTATCCATCAGCACTACGATACCGCTGTTCGGAATTTTATCAACTGCTTTGCGTTGCGCATCTCTCAAATAAGCGGAATTTCCTTTTCTGTCAGGTGATGTTGTAGCATTTACATTTTGAAAATAATTAAAAGGTGCAATCTGCGCAAAGAAAAAAGGAAAATCACCAATATTAAATTCACTACGCCATTGCTTTACCATAGCAGGAAATAATTTTTCATACTGATCGGAACGGCTACGATTACTTTCGCCCTGGTACCAGATACAACCTTTGATAGCAAAACCGATAAATGGTTTCAGCATTCCATTGTATAATGTAGTTGGTGTATTATTATTTACTTTGGCTGAGTCTGCAATTGTTGGAACAGGCAATTCAGGAAATTCTTTCATCGCTTCTGCACTCATCCATGCTTCTGCTGAAGAACCACCATAACTGATATTAATTAATCCGACTGGAATTTTCAATTGTTGTTGCAAGAGTTTACCGAAATGATAGGCTGCCGCACTGAAATTGCTGACAGATTCCGGATCAGCTAATTTCCAGTTTGCATTTTTAGTACTGTCCTGTACAAATGTTTTTACAACACGGGGAACGGCATATAAACGCAATTGACTATTAGTAGAATTAAAAATAGCGTCGTTGGAATTTAAGATCGGTTGGTCACGAAATCCTTTCATGGGCATTTCCATATTCGATTGTCCGCTGCAAAGCCATACTTCTCCTATCAATACATTTTTAAGTGTTATTGCATCGCCATCGCTGATAGTTATTTCATAAGGGCCACCGGCATCGGGTGTGTTTATTTTCATTTTCCATTTTCCCGCTGCATCAGCAGAAGCTGAATTTTTCTTTTTATTCCATGAAGAAGTAAGCTGAACTGAACTGCCGGGTTTAGCCCATCCCCAAATTGCTGCTTCTGTTTTTTGTTGAAGCACCATATTGTCGCCAAAAAAGGAAGGCAGAATAATTTTTGCAGAAAGAAAAAGCGGTGAAATAAAAAATAAGAGTAGCACAGCAAGTAAAGCAGCATATCGTTTCATAAAAATTGTTTTGGATTACGAATATAGTAAACACTCAACACCCGATGCAGACTTTTCTTCACACTGACTCCTTTTCGTAACAAAATGAAAATAAAGAAAGCCCGGACAAAAATCAATCCCATTTTCTAAAAAATATTAATCAGAAAGCGAACTTGGAATAAACCTTTAATAACTTCTGGTTATTCTCAATAACAAAAAAATAACACGCAATTCATCTGTAATAATAATTATTCCCGATAATTGAAAAAACAAATCAGAATATTACAACTCCCAAGTAATAAATTGCTGTACTTTAGCTAACCAAAAAATATATTTTTTATGATAAAGAGAATACTAGTTCCACTCCTCCTCCTGCTGCTTGTTTCTGTTTCAATCATTGCACAAAACAGAATGACCCCGGAACTACTCTGGAAACTGGGAAGAGTATCCTCAAAAGGGATTTCTAAAGATGGAAAATATATTGTTTACACAGTAAGTACACCCGATGTGGACTCAAATAAAAGTAAACGCAAGTCTTATATTATTCCAGTAAATGGAGGTGATGCAATTGAGATAAACAACCCTGATAGCTTACTGACTAATAAAAACATTTCGCCCAATGGAAAATATATGGTGAGTAACAAAGAAGTGAAAGTGAAAAATATTATGGGCAGCGATTTTTATCCTGAACTGAAAAAATCAAACGCCTATATTTTTGATAATTTAAATAACCGGCATTGGGATACCTGGGAAGAAGGAAAATTTGATCATGTGTTTATTTCAAAACTAGAAAATGGAAAATCGGTTGATGAAAAAGATTTAATGCTTAATGAACCTTATGACTGTCCTCAAAAACCGTTTGGTGGTGATGAAGATTATATCTGGAGTCCAGACAGTAAACAACTGATTTATGTTACCAAGAAAAAATATGGAAAAGATTATGCAGTAAGTACGAATACCGATCTCTATTCCTACAATATAGAATCAGGAAAAACAGAAAATATAACAATAGAAAATAAGGGATATGATATCAATCCATCTTTCAGCAAAAATGGTACACTTGCCTGGATGAGTATGAAAAGAGATGGTTTTGAATCGGACAAACAGGACCTGGTTGTATCCACCGGAATGGGTGTAACAAATCTTACAAAACACAGAGATGAAATTCATGTGGAAGGTTTTAGATGGTCTGATGATGGTAAACATATTTTCTTTTGGGCCCCAATAAACGGAACTCTTCAATTATTTGAAGTAGATTATACCGGCGCCACTATGAAACTCCCGGATATAAGACAGATCACCAAAGGCGATTATGATATAAATGGAATCATTGGACAGTCCGGTAATACATTAATTGTTTCCCGTACCGATATGAACCATGCGGCTGAATTATATTCAGTTAACATTTCAGGTGGAGATATGAAACAATTGACTCATATAAATGATGAAACGTATAACTCCATTGGTATGTGTAAAACAGAAAGAAAATGGGTAACGACAACCGATGGAAAAAAAATGCTGGTCTGGGTTATCTATCCTCCCGATTTTGATCCAAATAAAAAATATCCAACCTTATTATATTGCCAGGGTGGTCCGCAGTCACCCCTCACACAATTTTATTCTTTCCGCTGGAATTTTCAATTGATGGCTTCCCAGGGTTACATTGTAGTTGCCCCTAACAGAAGAGGCATGCCGGGATATGGTACAAAATGGAATGAACAGATTAGTAAAGATCATGGCGGCCAGGTAATGAATGATTATTTATCGGCAATAGATAATGTGAGCAATGAAAAG
>JANPEU010000217.1:0-1651 GCA_031423175.1 Bacteroidota bacterium | reverse complement strand
GCAATCATGTCTGCTGCTGTAGCTGATTATACACCAATAACAAAAGCTTCGGAAAAGATTAAGAAAAAAGAAAATACATTTACGTTAGAACTGACAAAGACAAAAGATATTTTAGAAAATCTTGGGCAACGGAAAAAAACTGGACAGGTATTAGTAGGGTTTGCCTTGGAAACTCAAAATGAAAAAGAGTATGCCCTTGATAAACTAAAAAGAAAAAATGCAGACTGGATCGTGATGAACTCGTTAAGAGATAAAGATGCAGGATTCGGAGTTGACACAAACAAAATAACAATCTTTGGTAAGAATGGGGAAGAAATTATTTTTGAAACAAAAACAAAAACAAAAGTTGCAAAAGATATAATTGATACCATAATCCGAAATCATTATGCTTAAAAAAATTTTACTGTCTGTTTTTTTCATTTCTCTATTATTTACCTGCGACTCACAGGAAATACAAGCAAGGCTTACCGTACTTACCAGCAAAATAAGTTCGCAGATTGATAAAAAAATATTTCAAACATTGCAGACTGGGCTAATCAATTTTATTAATAACCGCAAATGGTCTCCCGATACCTATCAGGCAAATGAAAAAATACAATGTAATTTTTTATTGAATATTGATCAGGAGTTGGGAAATAATGTTTACAAAGCCAAACTAACGATACAGGCGGCACGACCCGTTTATAACACTTCATATGATTCGCCACTTATTAATTTTATAGATGATGATGTTGTTTTTCGGTATCAGGAATTTCAGCCAATAGAATTTAATGAAAACAGAATCCAGGGAAATGATCCGGTGGCTGCAAACCTGACTGCCGTGATTGCTTATTATGTTTATATCATTATGGGTTTTGATTATAATTCTTTTTCCTTACGTGGCGGTGATATGTATTTTCAAAAAGCATGGAATATTGTAAACAATGCGCCGGAATCAAGAGATATTACAGGGTGGAAAGCTTTTGAAAGTCAACGAAACAGATATTGGCTTTCAGAAAATATCAGTAATAGCCGGTTTGCTTTAATGTATGATGCTGTCTATGCTTATTACAGAACCGGGATGGATATTTTTTACGAGAATGAAGCTGAAGGAAGAAACGGAATTTTAAATTGTTTAAATTTTCTGAATACAATTAATACGGAAAATCCAAACTCAATGATTTTGAAATTTTTCTTTCAGGGCAAAAGCAATGAGTTTGTAAAGGTTTTTAGCAAAGCTGATCCCGACGTAAAAACGAGAGCCCGGGATATACTTACAAAAATTGATCTTACCAATGCTACTGTTTATAAAGAGTTGAAATGAGAATTATTTATTTACTATCAATTTCATTATTTGCTTTCTTCTCCTGTACTCAGGATGATACTGTTCCAAAAGAAATAATAGAAAAACCACGAATGCAGGAATTGATTTGGGATATGATTCGTTCTGATGTTTTTCTTAGCGATTATTCAGGGAAAGGTGATACGGCATTTAACCGGGTAGCTGAAAGTATTTCATTTTATCAAAAGGTGCTTGAAATACATAACACAAATAAGGATGAGTTTAAAAAAAGCCTGACCTGGTATCAGCAGCATCCGAAAGTAATGAAAACAATACTTGATACATTACAAGGAAGGAACAACAAAATAATGCAGGAAAGAGGTAGGCCTA
>JANPEU010000216.1:0-2912 GCA_031423175.1 Bacteroidota bacterium | reverse complement strand
TGTGCCTATGAATCTATGTGGTTCAATATTCAATTTGCAATTTTAAATCTGATTTTTTTAAAATCCCTGCAAATGTAATTGGAAACAAATGCAATGTACATTTGCTTTTTAGTATGCGAAAGCAAAAAATCATATTTCAGGATTTGGGGTTGATGGAGTACCAGGCAGCATGGGATTACCAGGAAAAGCTGTTAAAAGAGAATGTAAAGATAAAATCAGCAGTTTTCCTTCAGCAATCAGTAGCAATTACAGAACCGTCAACAGCTTCCCACTCACGAATCGTGACTCACGATACACAGTCAACCACAAATCACTTACTCTTCGTTGAGCATCCATCTGTTTACACTTTGGGAAAAAGCGGAAATGAAAATAATGTTTTAATAAACGAACATGAACGTGAAGAAAAAGGGATTCAGTATTTCCGTACCAACCGCGGTGGCGATATTACTTTTCATGGTAAGGGCCAAATAGTCTGTTATCCAATAATCGATCTCGAAAAATTTTATACTGATATTGGGAAATATCTTCGAAGTATTGAAGAGGTAGTAATACTTACATTATCTGATTATGGAATAATAGGAGGTAGGTCAGCAGGAGAAACCGGCGTTTGGATCGATGCTGATAAAAAGGGGATGGAACGTAAAATTTGCGCCATTGGTGTACGTACCAGCCGCTGGATTACCATGCATGGGTTTGCGCTGAATGTAAATACAGATCTTTCTTATTTTAATAATATCATTCCATGTGGTATTCAGAATAAGCAGGTAACCTCTATCGAAAAAGAATTGAATAGAAAGATTGATTTTGAAGAAGCAAAAGAAAGAGTGAAAATTAATTTCGCAAAAGTGTTCAACGTGGAAATTGTATAACTAATATTCGATAGGGGGCATGAATCAATTTGAAATTTCAAATAATCGGAGACTTGTCATACCGAGCCATTACTTTCAGACTAATTTGAGCTGAATGAAATCAGGCGAGGTATCTCAAACTGTTTCCTTCTTTTTGAGATACCTCGCTTAAACTCTTTAAGTTCAGAAATTAATAACAGCACCGCTCGGTATGACAAGATTCCGGCGGATTAATGATATATTAAAAAATTCAAACGGGGATAGTACTAAATATCCAAATTTCAAAATTCCTTCGGAATAAAAAATTTATGTTTCTCAAACAATTTACCATCTTCAAATAATTCAAACTTAAACCAACCCGAACGATAGAAATTTGATTTATCAATTTTAAAATTACGCAACTTTATTTCTTTTAGTTCAAAAACAATGTTGTCTGAATCATCAAAAAATTTAAGACTGTATTTTTTCTTTACATTGCCGGTGATTGGATTTTCATCCTCCGGTAAATTTATTCTTACATATCCATCCTGGTAAGTGTAAACATATTTTGAGGCAATAAACGAATTTGTAATTATTTTTTCTTTTAGATTCAGCATTGGCTTATTCAATGAGTCTATCTTACCTAATTTATTCATATTTCCTTCAATAAGAATTTTCTTTTTCATTGCTACACTGTCATAAAAAGGCTTCTTCACTGGACTAAAAAAATATACTCCCTTCTCCAGCATAATATAAAGGCGGTAAAAATTATGATCGTTACTGGCTTTTGTATCTACAAAACCATTTTCAGGAGTAGTGGGGTCGGGAACAGTAAGAATAGTTCTATAGCCTTTCAAACTATCTAATGAACGCTGAATACTTATTTGCCTGATGTTTTTAAAATTATTTACCCAACTTATTACATATTTATTGCCACCGGTATTGCGTACAGAAAATTTTGGCAGAGTATCCAGGCTCTGCGCATGAATAATGGAGCAAACAAAGAGGATTAAAAAAACTGGTACTATTTTTTTCATTTCTTAATTAACGAATTCAATATTGGATTTCTTTTCGTGCTGGCATCAAAGATAAGATTCCATTCACATCCTGTTTAAAATATTAACGTTCCTTTCTTAAGCGAATTGTTGCCCTGCAAGCCACCACTATGAATAGCCAGTACTTTACTTCCAGTAGGGAAATAATTTTTCATAAGCAAATCATTTAATGCATAAAATAATTTACCTGTATAAACAAAATCCGATGCCACTGCTGATTCCCTGTAAAACGAATTCATAAACCCCAATAGTTCATCAGTATATTTTGCATAGCCCCCAAAATGATATTCTTCAAATAGGTTGAATTTTTTCAATTTGTCATCATCACCAAGCAATTTTTGGACAGAAGGTAATAAGTCGTGATTGTTTTTTAAAACAGAAACTCCAATCACCTCTTGTTCATCAGTCACCGCTTGAATAATGCCCGCCATCATAGTACCTGTACCTGCAGCACAAATAAAATGAGTGAATTCATTTTTTTTACAAAAATCAAGTGCAGTTGAAAAACCTGCAGCACCTTTTTCGCCAAACCCACCTTCCGGAATGATGGAATCTGATGCTTCATCAATCTCAAATGGAATAATTTTATTTTGGTAATCATTTCTGGGTAAAAAAAATAATTCCATTCCATATCCTTTAGCTGCTTTTAAAGTGTCAGAATAGACTTCTGGTTCTTCGCCGCGAATAATTCCAACAGCCTTTAGTTTATTTAGAGAACAAGCACAGGCCAGAGCTACAATATGATTTGACCATGCACCACCAAAGGAAATAATTCTTTCTTTATTCTTGTATTGAGCATCTTCAATATAGTATTTCAGTTTAAACCATTTATTTCCTGAAACAATTGGATGCACCATATCTAATCTTAAAACAGATACCGAAACCTTTTTTTCATCACTCAAAGATTTAAGAATTGGTTGAACAATTATATTTTTAAATTTTATTTCCGGCATCGGTAGGTGAATTTATTTATTTTCGCGGCTATTAAATTATTTACATGCAATCTACATTGGTTATTCTGGCGGCAGGT
>JANPEU010000215.1:0-8914 GCA_031423175.1 Bacteroidota bacterium | reverse complement strand
CTTTTTATATGTATCTCCAGGCAAGTTTTTTAATTCATTGATTTTTGCTAATATTACTTCTTTGGAAAAACTGCTTAAAGGGGTGAAGTTCTTTGTTTCTATTAGTACTTCATTGTCCTTGAGTTCGTAATCCTGCCCGTTATCAAGAATAACTGTACCTCTTTTCCGTTTTTCGTCTGCCTGGTATTTTGCAATTCTTTCTCTATCGCTTTCCTTATCCTGATCAGCAGAGGAAAGATACTCAATACTATAAGAGAGTTTACCACCACTTATTGGATCACTATTTTTATAAGCTGGCTTGAAATAATAATTTGGATGCTTGAGGATCTGAGATGATAGTTTAAGTTCAAGATCTTTGTTTTCCGGGCTACTAACGGCTGATACATTTGAGACTTTACCATTAATTCCTATTGTTAACTCAACTTTCATAATGCCACCTACTAACGGGTGAATCATATTGATATGGAATTTGAGTGTTTCCATTACATTAAAAGAAGGAAGGGCGGGTTTCGGATCAGTAAAAATGTCAGGGTTTGAGCCTGGGTTCGGTTTAGTGAATTCCTCAAACTCTACTTCAATTTTATCCAGCCCTGAAATTGAAGAAACAGATCCTTTATCAACTCCCGTTCCTGCTGGCTGTTTTTTTACGTTTTTTATTTCCAGCTTGCCAACTTCAAATGTATTTATGGGAGTATTTTGAATATCCCTAATAGATTTTTGCATTTGTGCTTCATTATATTGATCAATGATGGCCTGGCGTTGTTGTTGCTCTTGTAGTTTTCGTTGTTGCTCCGCAAGTTGCTGCTGTCTTTGAATCTCGTTTTGCTGTTGCAATTTTATATTCTGCTCATAAATTTGTCGCTGTTGTTCCGCCTGTTGTGAAAATTGTTGCTGTTGTCGTATTTCCTGGGGGGTGAGTGGTTTATTATTAGTACTGGAAGAGGTAGATGTATTCTTATTTTCTTGTTGTCTTTGTTGGGCTTTTTGTAACTCCATTGCTTGTTGTCTTTCTTTCTCAGCGTCTTCCATTCTTTTACGATTCTCTGAACCCACTGCATTATTATAGTTAGTTTGACAATTTCTTGCGTTGTTATCTAACTGGTCTTTTAATGAATTATACTTACCAATATATCTGTCATAACCTTGCTTTCTTTGGCTCTGGTTTGCACTCACTGCGACTCCCTGAACATTATTCAAATGCACATTAAATCCTTCAGCCTTGTCCAATTCTGTTTTACTTAAGCCACATTTACTGCAAAACAAACCTTTAGCTAAGTCGGACTCAATTTGCTTATATTCTGCATTTAAATCTTTAATCTTTTTATTTATTGCATTAGCCTCAACCATACACATGAGCTCTACTTCTTGTGAAGTTTTTTGCGCAATTATTTCATTATTGAGTGAAAAAGTAATGAGTAGCAGAGTATTTAGCAATACTTTTTTCATAACATAATTATTATTGAGATCAGAAATCAGCAATATATTTTTCAGGCACTGCCATACTGCGTGTTTCAAAATTAGATATAGTGTACTCAACTTTTCCGAGATGCTTATACAACTCCTTTATCACTTTATTTTTTGCTGGCTTAGTAGTAGCTCCATAATAATCGGTAAGTAATTTTGTCAACGCCGGTTTATCAGCAGCATATTCTTCCAATACATCTTTTACATCATCGGGGTATTGTGACAAAAAGTAATAAACCTCACCCGCCAAAAAATAATTTCTATTGTCAACTCCACCTGCATCTGTAATAAAGGCGTCGCTGTTTATATCCATACTTACTGATCTCAACTCTTCCTTAAAACGCATGTTCTCTGTTAACTGCTCTTGAGATTTTTCCATTGTTACCTGCATCATTTGAACTGATGAGGCGAGGGAAGCATATTGTGCACCGCCGGTTGACATAAAACCCTGACCTAAGCCGCTGGACACTGCTCCTAACGCCGCTGTAAATCTTGATGCTCTTGCGGATTTTGCATTTTGTTCCGCTTTTAGACAAAGTTCCTGTATTGTTTTTACGTTGCTATAATAATCTGTGTTTTCCTTATTCATCACGTCACCCAGTTTTGCACTTTTATTTATCGCGGCACAGGCATTATACAATTTTGCCATCAATACCCGATTTGGAGACAGCCCTGTTTGAAGTGTTGCCAGTTTTGCAAATGCATAAGCTCTTATATTGGCTTTATCTTTAGAACTTCCAATGAGTTCATAAGAACCTGCAATAGCCTGCATATAACAATGCTGTGCTGTTTCATAATCTTTTTGCTCAAATAAAAGATTGCCATACGAAATATACATAGAAGGCATAAGCATTGTTTTACCAACCGGTGAAGCCAACGGTTGTACAGCTTCTTTTAATTCCTTGGGTATATCTTTGCTTTTGAAAAATTTAGAATCAGTAATATCTGCATTGCCATATCTTCCATGCAGTTCTTTTAATTCTTTAGCAATATCTTTTGCTACAAAATATTCCACTTCTCCTGCATTTATTTTGAATTCATCTGAGTGAATATTCTTTGGTAATTCAAAATTCATTGCGCCGGGCAGGTTATCAGCCATTCTTTTTTCATATACTTTTATTTCATCCCCTTCGTCTATTTTAACTTTTGTGTTAACAGAAGTAAAACCCAGTTTTACAAATTCCGCATCCAGCGCTGCACTGATCAGTTCCCATTTATTTTCACAGGTTACCTGTGCTGTGGTTTTTCCATCCTTATACAATACAAAACTGGCCATCATCTTTGTAAGTTTACCCGTAAGGCCATATGCCGTACCATATACATAATCAACCAGCCGGGGCTCCAGCATCCCCGTGGTGTTAGTATATTTTTTTTGAGTAATAAAATCGGCCATGGCAAATGCCCTGTCTGTACCGGATGTTTCGTCAGATATAACTGTAATTCCAATTTGTGTTTGGGACTTGAGTGAATCCGGATTAAAAAATACGAATCCGATTGCCAGAAATAAAATATATTTTTTCATGTTTCAATAATTGAGTGTTATAGAATTATAGCTTGTAAACTTTACAAATAATAAATACGGTGCAACAAAAGATTTTTGATGGTAGCTTTCAAGGGGTATAAGACGGGAAATAAAAAGGGGAAAACACGGTTCAGACAATCACGCTGTAAATATGAAATGAAATGGCAATAAAAACAATTCCCCTTTCGGGGAATAAGCTATAGTAATTTTACTTTTTGCAATGCCTCTATTTTATTTTGCACTTCCAGTTTCCGATAAATATTTTTTAAATGCATCTTTACCGTTTCATGGCTCACTTCAATTTTAATTGCAATCATTTCATACGTTAAGCCTTTTGATAAATGTTGTACTACTTCTTTTTCTCTATCTGTAAGTAATTGCATAGCTTCTTTCATTGATAAATTAAATCACTGATTTTACGATTGTAAAAATGAAGGGGGTAAAATGAAAAAACAATTCCCCTTTCGGGGAATCGGTTACAGGAGTTTGAATTTATTCAAGGCCTCAATTTTATTTTGTACGTGGAGTTTCTGATAAATATTCTTGAGATGTTTCTTTACTGTTTCATGGGTTACGCCTAGTCGTTCAGCAATCTCTTTATACAGTAAACCTTTTGATAATAATTCAAGCACTTCTTTTTCACGAATGCTTAATGATGATCCCTCATTATTCACAACAGGTTTCTGGAAACTTCCAATAACTTTTCTTGCAATATATGGACTCATGGGTGAGCCGCCATTGTATAAATCACGGATGGCTTTTATTATTTCATCAGCTGTTACCGGATCTTTTAATATATAACCTGATGCGCCACATTTCAAGGCTTCAAATATGGTTTCATTATCATCATGAATACTGCACACCATAAACTGTGTCTGTGGCATTTTGTCTTTCAATCGTACAATTAATTCTGTTCCTCTCATACCCGGCAGGCTGATATCGGAAATAACAATATCCGGCGGGTTGATCAATAGTTCGTTCATCGCTTTTTCTGCACTGGCATACGATCCAACAATTGCCAGCTCATTTTGACTCTTAATAATTGTTTCCAGCGCATTGCGGAATTGATCATTGTCCTCTATAACTGATACGGTAATCATAATTTTTTATTTCAGGGGTATTTCAAATGTTAGTTTAAGTCCATTATTACTTTCAATAAATAAAATTCCATTAAGCTGCTGAATCCGTTTGCGCATATTCTTCATTCCGTTTCCGGTTTCATTATTAATAGCAGTATCCATCCCTTTTCCGTTATCAGCAACAACAAATTTTAGTTTGTCATCACAGCTTACAGTTAATTCAATCTGATCAGCACCGGAATGTTTAATAATATTATGTAATGCTTCTTTTATCAACAGGTGAATATGCCGCCGGGCTTCACCGCTTATTTTTATTTCGGGTATGATCTCAGGAGTTGTCATGAAAAACTTGCCGGGATAATTTTCCATCATCTGCCGGGCTTGTTTTTGCAAATAAGCAATTAAACTACTCAGGCTGTCATTCTCTGTATTCAAGCTCCATATTACCTCCTTCATTTTGGATGATATGTCACCTACAGATTGATATATCTTTTCAATTTCTGAAGTATTTGCCTCATCGTTTGATTTCATTTTCGCCATTTCAGTCATCAGTTTTATACCTGAAAGGCCGGCACCAATATCATCATGCATTTCAGAAGATATTCTTTGTCTTTCAAATTGAACAGCTAATTGCTTTTCGAGTATCGCTTTTTGTTTACGTAGCTGGTAACGATAAATAAACCGGGCAATTAAAAAAATTATTGCAAATAATATTAACCCAAGTAAAGATTTAAACCACCATGTCAACCACCACGGCGGTAAAATGGTGAAGGAATAACTGAAGGGCTTTGTCCAAACCTGTGAACGGCCAATTGCTTTTACCTGCAATTCATAATGTCCGTGCCGCAGATTTCTGTAATCGGTAAACGTATTGGAAGATGGACTGCTCCAGCTTTCATCTGTACCTATTAATTGGTAACTGTATTTTATTTTGTCAGGTGCTGACCAATCAATTGCTGAGAAATGAAAAGTGAGATGATTTTGATCATATGCAAGTGTAAGGCCATCCGGAAGATTTTGAAAAGGAGCAATGCTGCTAAAAGATATTTTGCTACCCGTACTATCATGAAGGTTTCGAAAATCATAAAACCGTTCATTGATCTCAATATAACTGAGGTTGAGGGAGCGAATACTGTCAGACTGGAATCCTTTATTTAAATCAAATGAGGGTACACTTTTGCCTGTGCCCCACATGATGTGGTTATTATTATCTACAGAAACACTGTGTAAATTAAAATCAATTGCCTTCAATCCATCCTGTGCGCCAAAATTGTAAAAAACAGAATTGTTTTTTGTGTTCATCAAGCTGTCTTTCTTTTGCACACAGAGTGAAAGCCCTTTATCAGTACCTATCCATATCTGGTTCTTTTCATCACAAAACATTGACCAAACATTGTTGTGAGCCAGTCCTTGTTTTTCAGAATAATATGTAAAACTATTTCCATCGAAACGGCATACACCCGAGCCTAATGTACCCAGCCAGATATTTCCCTGATTATCTTCCGTAATGGATGTAATACTTTGGTTAAATAAACCTTCTTTCGCTGCGTAAACAATAAGATTGTTTCCATCATACTTGTATATACCGCCACCTTCAGTACAAAACCAGATATTTCCTTTTTTATCTTCCATCATTGAATAAATAATACTGCCCGGCAATCCGTTTTTTGTTGTGTAAAAAGAAAAATTCTTTCCATCAAACCCGGTGATGCTTCCACCTCTTGTTCCAAACCAGGTATTTCCATTTTTATCATTTAGTATATCAAAAATTGATTTATCATCAGGGTCATTACCCAATGAATATTTTAAGAACCTGTTTCCATCATATTTTATTATCCCAGCTCCTGTAGTACCAATCCAGATATTACCATTTTTATCTTCCTCCAGTGAACGCTGTCCTTTTATCAAATTTTCCTGCAACATGTAATAAACAAACCGTCTTAACCCATTTGCTTTGTTTACCGTCTCTAATTTTCCAATATGACCTTCATCAGTACCAAACCAAAGATGGCCGTTCCTGTCTTTAAGAATTGGCCTTATCCTGTTGTTTTCAACTAATGATTCAGGAAACAAGTATTCAAAGTTTGTTGAGTTTAGTTTATTTAAACCTCCTCCTTCAGTGCTCACCCATATATTCCCATTCCTGTCTTCAATGATTTGTCTAATTTTTGAGTTCGATAATCCTTGCTCCAGGCTATAGTGTGTAAATTTTTTGCCATCAAACTTATTGAGCCCTCCATCTGTGGTGCCAATCCAGACATTGCCTTTACTATCATTCAGAAAGGAGCTGATAAAGTCACCGGAGAAACCATCTCCTTTATTATAATATGTAAACGCAGTTCCGTCAAACTTACAAAGGCCCTTGTCATTAAACCTAAACCAAATATTTCCATTTCTGTCCTCATTTAAAACATATAGTATGTTAGAAAGCAATCCATCATTCATTGAATACTGTGTAAACTGTTTACCATCAAATTTAACAGCCCCACTATCCGTAGCCATCCATATATTTCCTTTACTGTCCTCTAAACAACTGTAAACAATATTGCAGGGCAGGCCTTCCTTTCTTGAATAATGCGTAATATTTTTTCCATCGTATTTTGAGATACCTTTCATAGAGCTAATCCAGAGATTTTCCTGTTTGTCTATGTATACAAACAGGTGCTTATTATTTAACAAACCTTCCCGCTCTGTATAAGTGGTAAAATTTTTCCCATCATAACATGATATACCATCATCTGTTGTCAGCCATAATCTTTTTTGCTGGTCTTCTTGTATTGCAATTACTATATTTTTAATCAACCCTGCTTTCTCAGTATAATTAATAAAACTGATACCATCATATTTACATAATCCTGATCCGTCTGTTCCTAACCAGAGGTTGCCCTTTGTGTCTTCATGCAATGCATAGATATAAGAATTACTCAGTCCCTGGTCAACATCCAGATATTGTATACTGTTTGTGGCATTATCCTTATACCGCATCGATAATGCTTTTACCGGCTGTGGTTCGTTGAAAGGCATTTTTTTACCAACCAAGGGTAGTGGAATACCTGTTTGCACAATACCCATACTATTTTTTATAACATAAGACGAATCACCTTCTCCTAGTTTTATTTTTTTAAGCTTGCTTGTATCAATTTTTACAACAAAAAGTTTATCCGGTACAGGATAAACATTATCCTTAATAATCGTTTTGATTGTTCGAACACCTTCAATAATTTTTGGTTCAAGAATTTCATTGCTGATTACTGAACTGATCAACGGAACCGGAACACCGGTTTTAAATGTATCGCCGGAAGGAGTGATAAGGGGTTTTATTAAATCTCCTGTAAGCTGATTTACCTTATAACCTTCTTTAGTATTTAATGAAACAACAATTGGCTCCGGGTATAAGGGTGGATTCACATTTGTTTTTAAATCAGATTTACCTTTACACCCGACCAGAAAAAGGATCATTATGACATGAGAAAGTTGGGTCCGTATCAATAGCTTATGTTTGTCGGTTGGTTAAAAGATAAACTTAATACATATTTTGTAACAATAGTATATGTGTTATCGCCTGAATTGAATTAAATCGAATTTCTTAATCCTATTTGCTAAATCATCTTTCGTTATCTTCGCCCTTAACCCCTGTTGTAAAACAGCAAACTACTTCACATGAAAAAAAAGTCAACCCAGTTCGACAAGTTTACCAAAAAGAAAAGTAACGCAGCCATCAAAGAAGGATTTAAGCAGGAAAAAAGAAAATGGAAGAAAGAACGAGAGGAATATTTTGATAAGCAAAAACAAGCAGCTTCTCTGAAAAGCCGGCAGTCTGCAGAAGGCATTCAGCAACCTGTAATTATTAAAAGAGAACAATCATCCGGCACCATGCCTTTGAATAAATATATTGCCCATTGCGGTTTTTGTTCAAGGCGTGATGCAGCAGAAACGGTGAAACAGGGAAAAGTAAAAGTGAATGGAGTTGTAATTATGGAACCCGGTCATAAAGTGTCGCCAACAGATGAAGTGGTGGTTAATGGTAAGAAAGCGGTTGTTTCAAAAAATTTAATATACATCTTACTCAATAAACCGAAAGACTACATAACTACCACCGATGACCCGCATGGAAGAAAAACAGTTTTGGATTTAATACACCGTGCAACTACTGAGAGAGTTTATCCTGTTGGCAGATTAGATAGAAATACTTCTGGAGTTTTATTATTTACCAACGATGGTGAGCTTGCACAAAAACTGACACATCCCAGCAATGAAATAAAAAAAATATATGCTGTTACATTAGATAAAAATTTGGATAAAAAACACTTTGATGAAATACTAAAAGGTGTTGTACTGGAAGATGGCCTTGCATCAGTAGATGTGCTTGCCTATGCTGATACAAAAGATAAAACTCAACTCGGGGTAGAAATACATAGTGGTAAAAACAGAATTGTTCGCCGCATTTTTGAGCATTTAGGATATGATGTAAAAAATCTTGACCGGGTGATGTTTGCCGGACTTACTAAAAAAAATGTGGATAGAGGCAAATGGCGTTTCTTAAATGAAAAAGAAGTACGGGATTTAAAATTTTTTGGAAAGGGGAACCGCTGATTGAAGAATGATTTAAATGATTTCGCTGATGAAAGTTTCAGATTTTATAGTTAAAGAAACCAATGACTGGATTGCTTTGAATAAACCCTCCGGTTTATTATCCATACCGGACCGGGAAGGAAAAGAAATTTCATTGAAGATACTATTGATTGAAAAATACGGCAGCATCTATACTGTGCACCGGTTAGATAAAGGCACCAGCGGGTTAATTGTATTTGCAAAAAATGAAACTGCTCACAAACATTTATCTCTTCAA
>JANPEU010000214.1:0-5323 GCA_031423175.1 Bacteroidota bacterium | reverse complement strand
GCATCTTTCTTTTATTTGTTTGTAAATTTACGGCCTGATTGTTGTTCATGCGGATTTTTTTATTGAACTTTTGAGTATGGAATATGAATTAACAAAGTAAAAAGGATTTCGGATTGAATTCGCATCAGAAAAGCAAAGACTTCTAATCAAAATTTATAATGAGGAATAAAAAACAAGGATGGCATTAGGACAAAGTTTACAGCAGCGGCTTTTACAAAAATTATCACCCCAGCAGATTCAATTGATGAAGCTGTTGCAGGTTCCTACGGCAAATCTTGAAACAAGAATAAAAGATGAGCTGGAAGAAAACCCAGCATTGGAACTGGAAGAAGAAAATCATGATGATGAGTATGATGAAAGTAAAGATGAATTTGCTGAAAAAGGTGAGGAAGAAACAGCAGATGATAAAGATGGAAGCGAAGATGAATATGAAAACATTGATATTAGTGAATACGTAAGTGAAGGAGATGATGAAATAGCAGATTATAAAACCCGGGATGATAATTACCCCGAAGAAGATGAAGGAAGGGAAACGCCTCATAAAAGTTCAACTTCTTTTTTTGATACATTGGTAAGTCAGTTAGGATTATTGAAACTGAATGAAAAAGAACAGAAGATAGCTGTTCAATTGGTAGGTAGCATTGATGAAGATGGTTACTTACGGAGAGAAACATCAGCCATTGTTGATGATTTGTCTTTTCGGCAAAATGTAGAAGCAACCGAACTGGAAGTTGAATCCGTTATTCAACGCATACAACAGTTTGATCCACCGGGTGTGGCTGCAAGAGATTTAAAAGAATGTTTAATACTTCAGTTGCAACGCATGAAAGACGAAGGGAAAAAAGTGGATACCGCATTGCTTGCTGTAAAAAAATATTTTGAAGAGTTTACTAAAAAGCATTACGAAAAAATTCAGCGGGGATTAAGTCTTACCGATGAACAACTGAAAGAGGTAATGCATCAGATTACCAAACTAAACCCCAAACCCGGAAGTAATATAACAGAAGTAAATAAAGCCGAAACGTATGTAGTGCCTGATTTTTTTATTTTAAATAATGCTGGAAAACTTGAATTAACCTTAAACAGTCGTAATGCACCTGAACTCCGGATTAGCGAAGGGTACCGTGATATGCTGAAAGAGTATGACCGCGGTGCAAAAAAAGATAAACGACAAAAAGAAGCTGTTTTATTTATCAAACAAAAAATAGATTCGGCTAAATGGTTTATTGATGCTATTAAGCAACGGCAGCATACACTGCTGCATACAATGACTGAGATAATGAATCATCAACAGGAATTTTTTCTTACCGGTGATGAAACCAACCTGCGACCCATGATATTAAAAGACATAGCCGAAAAAACCAATTTGGATATTTCGACTGTAAGCCGGGTTGCCAATAGTAAATTTGTACAAACCGAATTTGGCACCTATCGTTTAAAATATTTTTTCAGCGAATCACTAACTACAGACACAGGCGAAGAAGTGAGTACAAGAGAAGTAAAAAAGATACTTAGTGATCTGATTGAGTTTGAGGAAAAGAAAAGGCCATTAAGTGATGAACGCCTAACCGAATTATTGCAGGAGAAAGGATATAATATTGCAAGAAGAACTGTAGCTAAATACCGGGAACAGTTAAATATTCCGGTGGCACGTTTGCGAAAAGGATTGTAAAAAAGCATTGAATCGCATTGATATGAACACACAACTAACTACTGCACCTGGAAATGGAATAACGAAAAGAGAAATGCAGCAACAACCACAACTAATAAAGATTGCTGCTAAAATTATCTCGTATATTTTTCATCCGATTTTCATTCCAGTTTATGTACTTATTTTTTTATTAAAGGAGCAACCACACCTGTTTGTTGCACTTACCGGAGGCAAAAAAACATTGACTGTTATTCAGTTTGCAGTTATGTATGCAATGTTTCCAGTGGTAACTGCACTTTTATTAAAAGCATTAGGCTTTATTGATTCTGTTTACATGAAAACACAAAGGGACCGGATTATCCCTTATGTGATTTGTATGATTTATTATTTCTGGGTTTGGTATGTAATAAAAAACCAATCCATTTACCCGGAAGAACTGATTCAGTTTTCACTTTCCGTTTTTATCAGTTCAATATTGGGTTTGATGAGTAATGCATATATGAAAGTAAGCATGCATGCTATGGCAGTAGGTGCTATGGCAACTTTTGTACTCATTTTAGCATTGCAGGGAATTATAAGTTCAGGTATTTATCTTTCCGCAGCATTACTACTTGCAGGTTTAGTTTGTACAGCACGGCTTATCGTTTCCGATCATACCAGTAAAGAGATTTATACAGGACTAATTATTGGAGTTGCTTCAATGCTGCTTGCAAAAATATCTTTTAATCTTTTCTAAATAAGTAATTAGCTGATTGTTTGCTTTTCCAGATTTTTTTCGAACCACCGGGTTTAAGGAATGGGTGGGAAAGTCAAAAAAAAACAAAAGCTCAACCATAGGGTACTACGTTGAGCTTGTTGTTAATCATCCATCCTTGTTGTGATCCTGTGTCCAATCAGCCGTTTAATATTTTTGAGGTTTCTTTATATTTTTTTGTGGGATGATATATAAAAAAACAGGTTCCGTTTTTTATCGTGTTAATTATTATTTTATTTTGATTTTGTGGTACTGCGGGGCAACCAAAACTGCGCCCCATAAATTTGCTAAACCTTAAATAACTGGCCCCAACATATTCCGATCCATGAACAACAATCTTTCTCCGTTCTGCTTTATCATTTATTCCAGACTCGACACCATCAATTTTTAATGCCAGACCATGTGAACCATAGTAAGTGGAACGGGTAATATAAAAACCAAGACTGCTTTGTAACGATTCAGGTTTGTTGGAAAATTTTGCAGCATATTCATTACCACTATTACGACCATGCGCCACATAAGTCTGTAATAGCAATTTGCAATTTTCTATATCCACCAGGTACATCCTTTTTCTACGGCTACTCTGACTAAAATCACATATTGTAATTACCCCTTTGCGATGAATCAAATTTTTTTCGAGAAGAATATTATACCCTTTCACGGCAGATTCAAATGCTTCTTTAGGTAAACCAGCTGATTCCAATTTCAAACTGTCATAAATAATAGTAGCCTCATTTTTTATTATGTCTGCTACACTCAATGAATCATTCGGTAATAATTGTTTTGTAAAAAAAGGGTTGGCTGCAGGATAATATGAACTCGTACTGTGAATCTGTTTGTAGGGAAGTAACAGAAACGCCAATGAAAGGCATGACGCGGATATTGGTAATATTCGGTTTTTCAAATTAGGTACGGGTTTTATTCAAAGGGTAATGAATCGTTAAAAAAATTCCTTTGAACAGATTATATAAACGAGTGCAGGGACAAAAATATTTTCTGATTGTTGTGAATGCAAGTAAAATCAAGCGATTTTTCCTGCTTAAACGATAAACTACTAAGAAGCTGTCCGTAAAATCCGTTAAAAAACTGGTAATCTAGTTTTCCATGATCTTATTTCCATCACGTTGCTTGTGAATAAACTCATTCGAGTAGATGCGAACAAGTAAGATAAATAAGGAGATCAACAGCGGGCCAAAGATTAATCCGATAAAGCCAAAAACTTTTAATCCTATGATTACGCCGAATACAGTTACCAGAGGATGTACATTTCCAATTTTCCTTGCCAATGTAAAACGAAAAATATTATCAACAAGGCCAACAATGCCAAATCCGAATATCAACATGATTATACCTTGTGTTGTATGTCCGTTTGCAAAAAACAGAATGGCTAACGGTACATACGCTAACGCAGCACCTACAACAGGAAGCATGGCGGTAATACAGGTAACCACAAACCAGAACCAGGGCTGATCGACGCCAATGAGTAAATAGCCAATTAAAGCAACAATACCCTGCAATAAAGCAATTAATGGAATACCAATTGCATTTGAAAGCACCATATTATTCACCTCTTTGCCCAGTCGATCTACATTATCATCATTTAAAGGAATATGCTCATAAATTGCGATTTCCATTTTTTTACCATTTACCAGCATAAAAAATAAAATAAAATACATAAAGAAAATAGTGGTGAGTGTATTGAAAGTTGCATTTAGCAATTGAGGGATTCCTTTTGAAATTGTATCGCCTAATTTATTAATGCTTTCGTCGCTTATTAGATCAATATTGAATTTTTGTTCTAGGTCGCCAACAATTTTTTTTAGTGCTTCCACCAATTCATTACTATGTTCTATAGCATAGGTTACTTTACCTGAAAGCATATTGACAAGAACTGCAATTGGGAAAAGTATTACAATCATGGAAAGTAACATAAGCAGAAAAGCTGCCAATCCCTTTTTCCATTTTTTTATATAACACAGATAAAACATCCATCGGTGCATAAGAATATATAGGGTAACAGCACCCAGAAGTGCAGGAAGAAAAGTATACAATTCGAGAAATAATAAAACGCCAAGTAATACAAGGATAATAATGAAAAAGATCTGGCGAATTTGATTTTGATTTATTACGGGGTTATTCATGAAAATAAAGATAAAGAATTAATAGTCTTATCCCGCCCCTGCATACATATGAAACAAATTTTTTACTGAAGAAGCAGGAGAATTGAAATGACTATTTAATGATTCTAGTTCTCTCACAGTATCTTTATTTTTAAATTCGTGAATTGTATAAAAAAATATTTTTCGTACTGCTTTTATTTATTGCTGACAGGCTTTATCCGCAACCGGTAACTGCATTTAAAGAAATACAGGCAGTCGATTCCATTGCTTTAACAAAAAGTACCGCTTCTTATTTTGCGAAGCTGTATAGCAAAACCATGTTACAGATTGAAGAGCAGTTAACTGAAATGGATACGGTAACTATAAGCCAGATCCGGAAATTAGAAATAAATTTTTCCAACTATTTTTTAAAAGCCTGTAATAAATATAAGGATAGCAGCTATAAAGACTCAACCTAGAAGGCTTATTTTGAAACTTCAGGGCTTTCACCGTTGCAATTAAAACTGCTTGGCATTAATGCACATATTAATGGCGATTTATGGCAGGCATTAAGGGATAGTTATACTGAATATGAAATTCAAAATATCAGCAAAACCGTTTTTCTGTTTCATCAATCTTTATTGTATATATATAAAGGAGTGTATGATGAAGCGATCACTGCAAACAGAAAAATTAAAACACTGCATACTCTGTCCCTGGGATTATCTGAAAAATTTGGAAAACATCTTTTGAGGAAATGGCGAAAGCGACAGATAAAACTTGCAACTCTTTATTATTTCAAACAAAACCGCTTTGAAC
>JANPEU010000213.1:0-3409 GCA_031423175.1 Bacteroidota bacterium | reverse complement strand
TGCTGCTGAGTGTGGCTCCGAGATCATCATGCAAATCGCTGGCAATTTTATTTCTTATGCGGCGAATATCCAGCATCTTTTGCATACGGCTCTTATAGATGATATAAAGAATTATTCCTGCTGCAAACACACAAAGCAGTTTGAACCACAGGGTTTGCCACCAGGGTGGTGTGATGATGAGTTTAATTTCTACAGGTGTTTTATTCCATTCATCATCATTGTTACTCCCTTTTATTTTGAAAATATAGGTACCGGCCGCGAGGTTGGTATAAGTTGCAACCCGTTTAGTCGCATCGGTGTAGATCCAATCCTTATCAAATCCTTCAAGAATATAAGCATACTTGTTTTTTTCAGGATGCACATAGCTCAGGGCTGCAAACGTAAATGAGAAAACATTTTGCCGGTAAGAAAGTTTTATCTCTTTGGTTTCATCTGCCGGAAGTTTTAAAATCCCTGTTGAATCATTTGGAACAATTGATTTATTAAAGACACTGAAATCAGTAATTACTACTGGCGGTATAAATTGATTGTCTTTTAATTCATCCGGTTTAAAGGCAACAAGGCCGGCATTGCTGCCAAAATATAAGGTGCCATCGTTACCCTTTACGCTGGTATTGTAATAGCATTCATTGGCCGGCAACCCATCACTCATATTGTAATTACGGCAAATAGCTTTATCATTTATTAACGACGGAGGAGTAAATTTACAAAGGCCTTTGTTTGTACTTAGCCATAAGTTACCCTGGTCATCATCAAGAATTCCATATATCGTATTACCCGGTAGCCCATCTTTCACAGTGTATGCAGAAAACAGTTCCGTTTTTTCATCAAACTCATTCAGGCCGCCGCCTTCTGTACCAATCCACATTTTCCCCTTTCCTGCATCATAAAAAGAAATAGGGTGATTGTAACTGATAGACCGGGGATTAGCATCATCATGTTTGAAAATTTTTACTTCCCCCGATTTTGTATTGAATAAAGTCAGGCCTTCAGTTTCTGCTATCCATAACATCCCCCTGCTATCAGAGTACAAGCTGACAATAGCATCGTTACTTAGGTTATTGGTATCCCGGTAAAGATCTTCAAATCCCGAATACGTTTTTGTTTTGAGGTTGTAACATTTCAACCCGGTATTGGTGCCTATCCACAATCTTTCATTAAGGTCTTCAACAATACAATTAGATTGTTTAATAGTGTTATCGCTATTGGGTATATGTACAATTGTAATTTTTCCTGTCTTCCGGTCAAGCTTGTATAAACCTTCGCCATAACTTACTGCCCATAAATTACCATCAGTGGCTTCTGTTATTCCAAAACAGAAATTGAAATGACTTAAATTTTTGCCTGGTGAATCAAACTTATATTGTTTGAAGCTGCCGGTTGCAGGATTGAATTCATGAATACCCGCCCCGAATGTTGTGATGAAAATCCTTTCCGACCGGTCTTTATATAAACTCAAAGGATAGTGAGATATAAACTCCTTATCATAATTCTGATAAACCATAAACTTCCCGTTGGCGGCATAGCAATTATTCAGGCCAGCACCGTTTGTGCCTACCCATACCTGGCCGCCACGGTCTTCATAAAGACTGATGACGTTATTTGAACCCAATGCATAACGATTGGTTGGATCAGCCAGGTAGGTTATAAAATTATCGGACGCTGCCTGGTATATGCTTATTCCGCCAAAATACATACTTGCCCAAATATTGTGAAACCTGTCTTCAAGCAGCGAATTTACAGGGCCTGCGTTCAACGAATGCGGATCAGTAGCAGAATGACGATAGATTTTTGAAATGCCGGTTGCAGGATTGTACCTGCAAATTTCACCCTCTCCTTCTTCCGTAACCCATAAACCTATCCAAATATCTCCCGAATGGTCTTCAAGCATGCAGCTAACCTGTTTCTGAAAAGGAATAAAGTTTTTATAAGGCAGGACGGGCAAATGAATTTTTTTACGGATGGGATCATATATATTTATCCCATTAGAAGTTCCTATCCACAACAGACCTTTACGATCAACCATCAGGCTGCTGATCTTTTGATTGCATAACGTATCCGGAAAAATTATCCCTGAAAGATTAATAAACTTATCGGAAGCGGGATCATAAAAGCACAATCCGGCATCTGTTCCCACCCACAGTTTTCCCTGCTTATCATTAACCAAACTGTAAACATAACCCGGAAGGCCACCTTGTTTCTTACCTGTATTCTGGCCATAAACAGTGAATTTTTCTGTATGTGGATTGTATTTGGTTAGCATTGGATAGTTAACAGACGCTATCCAGATATTTCCATCAGCATCCTCACACAATTTATTCACCCCATCATCCGGAAGTGAATTTTTGCTGGTAGGGTCAATGTTAAAAGTAGTAGTAGTATAACCATCATATTTTATCAATCCTGTAGAGCTGCCAAACCACATATATCCTTTTTTATCCTGCAGTATTGATGTAAAAACAGGTTGAGATATTCCACGATCAGCGCTGAATTGATTGAACTGAAGATTTTTTGTGAGTTGAGTAAGGCAAATTGATGGCAGAAACGAAAATAGAACAATGCCAGTCCACTTCATTATCCTGATTGCAGCAAATTTTTTTTCTATAAAGATGGAAATTTTCAATGCCTGATTTTTCAAATCAAAGATAGCCCTTACCCTATATGTAATACACCTGCATAAATATGCAGGTGAAGGGGCAATAAACAGGCTTTGGACTGTCTTACCTGCATGTTTATGCAGTTGTAATGGATTAGTGAGAACAGGAACTTTACTCCGGCAAATTTTATCAACTAACAAAATCAAAATAAAATGAAACCTCAACTAACTAAAAAGCTTTTTGTTTTCATCATTGCAATAATGATATTTTCTGTTTTGCCAACATTGGTGAATGCTCAAAAAAATTGTCCTGATGGTAATTGCCCTAAGGGACAAATTTGCTCTAATGGGTATTGTACAAAATCCGGCGGAGGGGGAGGGGGCTGGACATGCGGCCGCGGGGGTTGTTGGAAAACAACTGTAACAAATAATCCCGGTTCACAACAGGCCGCTATTTCTTTCTCTATTGACAAGCCGGAAAAAATTTCAGTAAAAATTTTTGATATGACCGGGCGATTGATGAAAAAGCTGGCAGACAAAACTTTTGAACAGGGTGAACATAAATTACAATGGGATGCAGCCGGAGTAAATGCAGGAATATATATTGTTCAATTTAATGTCGGCGCTTACAGTGAATCGAAAAAAATTGCTGTAATAAAATAATTCGCCGTTAATACCAAGGTAAAATGATCACTTCAAAAAAGGTTTATGAAAAAAAATTATTTCTTAACTATACTTTGCTGTTTAATTGTTTTAAGCTCCTGTCAAAAGGAACTCAATAATGCTGATCTTGTTGCTGACCCTGTTACAAAG
>JANPEU010000212.1:0-19581 GCA_031423175.1 Bacteroidota bacterium | reverse complement strand
CCCTCTACCAATATTGCCAGCCGGGGTATGGGAAAAATTGCTGTCGCTTATTCTGATTTTCTTTCTATCAACTTCAGCAACCCGGCTTCCTACTCAGCATTTCAAACTCTGAAAGAAGCAAAGTCTAAAAAAATTCAATCGGGTCGTATCATTTTCGATGTGGGTATTAATTATGAAAGCCGCACTTTACAGGAGCCTAACAATCCTTCAAAGTTCAAAGCACAAAATTTATTGTTCTCCTATTTGCAGGTGGGTGTCCCGTTACGCAGTAACCTGGGTTTAAGTTTTGGTCTTCGTCCTGTTTCCAGAATCAATTATAAAGTTTCAACAAGAGAAAAATTATCCTTCGGCGATAGCGTTTACACACTCTATACCGGCGATGGTGGTTCTTATTTGCCTAATATTGGACTTGGTTATAAAATAAATAAATTTAGTGTTGGTCTAAATGCGGGTTATTTGTTTGGCAAAAAAGATTATAGTTCCCGCCGCATTTTTATAAATGATTCGATAGATTATTACAGTTCCAATCATGAGACAAAAACTGTTTTCGGAAATATTTTTTTGCAGGGAGGACTTCAGTATTCCGATTCAATTAATAAAAGTACCATACTTACAATTGGTGCAACAGGCAATCTGGCAACTACGTTAAATGCCCATCAGGATATTATCCGGGAAACATTTACACGTGATGTAAGTGTTGGTGATTTAAGAATTGACAGCGTTTTTGAACAAAATGACATTGGTGGTACGATGAAATATCCATCGTCTTTCACAGTTGGTTTTGCTTTGGAAAAAAATAAAGATGATTATAAAAAAGCAAACTGGTTGTTCGGGATCGATTTTACTGCCACCTCCTGGAGTGCTTATCGTTTTTATGGCAAATCAGATTTTACAAGAAATACTTGGGAGATAAAAGTGGGGGGTAAGCTTCGCCCCATTCCAAAGAAAAGTTATTTCAGCAATGTTACGTATCGCGGTGGGTTTAGTATTGGTCCCGATTATATAAACACGGGGATAAATCTACCACAATATGGAGTTTCAGTTGGCATGGGATTACCCGTTGCAAATTTTAGTCAACTGGCCCGTGGTCAGGCAACAATAATTAATATGGCTTTTGAATATAGCAAAAGAGGCAACAACAGTAATTTGCTTAAAGAAAATTTGTTTCGTGTTTCAATCGGACTATCACTCAGCGATATCTGGTTTGTAAAAAGAAAATACGAATAAAGGAATCAACATCCCGTTAACCTGAATTTTTTTATTTGGAACCCAGCGGCAACTATACTATTAAACTTTCGTTGCATCGCCCTCTTGTACGCCTGTCCCGCTGCGCAGCCATGCGGGTTTCTGTTCATTATTCAACACTCCTCAAATCATTCCTCATCATTTCATTCATAGCAATCAGTGGTTGTGAGAATGATAAAAGAGTAATAGATGAATGGACCCGTAATGTAGTTTTGAATGAAGAAGCAATCGGTATAGAAACTTATTTCAGTCAGAAGGGAGTAATGAAAGCAAAACTAAAAGCACCCTTGATGATTCGTGTGCCTGTCGTTGACAGCCCTTATGTAGAATTTCCAAAAAGCTTACACGTTGATTTTTATAATGACAGTACCATAATAGAAAGCTGGATGGACAGTAAGTATGGAAAATATTATGAAAACCTGAATAAGGTTTATTTAAAAGACAGTGTGATTGTAATAACGGATAAAGGTGATACATTGAAAGCACAGGATCTTTGGTGGGATCAGAATGAAAAACTTTTTTACACCGATAAATATGCCGAGTATCACGGAAAAGATAAAATGCTTTATGGCGGCAAGGGCTTTGAAGCAACACAGGATTTAAAACGCCGAACATTCAAATATGGAGGAGGCACTATTAAAGTGGAAGACAGCGGTTTCCCCAAATAAGAGTATTATTAAATTCAGAGAAAACAATTTCAACCACAGAAGAAACATAGGCACATACATATATAGATTTTTTTTGTTCTATGTGAGAACCTATGTTTCTTATGTGCCTATGTGGTTCAAATTCGTCAATGAATATTGTAGCCGGTAATTCTATAAATCAAACCGGTTAAATCTTCTTCACTAACGACTTTTATAAATCTGAATTAGCTTTCTTATCTTCAAACCCTAAATCATCCTACGCTAAAGCTTCGGATGACATGTATAAAATTTTAAAGAAAGAAAAGATGGAATACAGACGAATGGGAAAAACCGGATTGCAATTAAGTTTACTCTCATATGGCAGTTGGGTAAGTTTTCATAAACAAATAAATGATGCTTCCGCAGAAGAACTGATGAGCTATGCTTATGAAAATGGCATTAATTTTTTTGACAATGCAGAAGTATACGCTTTGGGCGAAAGTGAAAAAATGATGGGGCGTATTTTAAAAAAGAAAAATTGGGATCGTACATCGTATGTTGTTTCATCAAAAGCATTTTGGGGCTGGCGTGGTAAAGAAAACAAACCCAACCAATCCGGCCTTAGCCGCAAACATTTAACAGAGGCTTGCAACGAGGCACTACAGCGTTTGCAATTGGATTATCTCGATTTATATTTTTGCCATCGCCCCGATAAAAATGTACCAATTGAAGAAGTAGTATGGACCATGAATCTTTTAATACAGCAAGGAAAAATTTTATACTGGGGCACCAGCGAATGGAGTGCTCTGGAAATTATGGAAGCACATATGATTGCCGCAAAGAATCATTTAATTGGCCCTGCAATGGAACAACCCGAATACAATTTATTTCATCGAAATAAAATGGAAAATGAGTTTCTGCAATTATTTAAAACCGTTGGTTTGGGAACAACAATCTGGAGTCCACTTGCAAGCGGATTGCTTACCGGAAAATATAATGATGGCATACCCGAGGGTTCAAGGCTTGCTATTCCCGGATTTGATTGGTTGAAAGATAAAACGCTGAGTGAAGAAAAAATTAATAAAGTTAAAAAGTTAAAATCCGTTGCTGATAAATTAGAAACATCATTAGCTATATTAGCATTGGCCTGGTGTATAAAAAACGAAAACGTAACTACGGCAATTTTGGGCGCAACAAAAAAAGAACATTTAGTAGAAAATTTAAAAGCATTGGATGTTTATCCAAAACTTTCAAATGAAATGATACAGGAAATAGAACTAATTATTGAAACCAAACCGGTATTGCCGGAATACTAAACACAACATAATTATGTCATTCAAAAACAAAACAGTCTTTATCACCGGTGCTACCCGTGGTATTGGTAAAGCCATTGGACTTAAATTAGCAAAAGAAGGTGCTAACATTGTAATAGCTGCGAAGAGTGTGGAAGAAAACCCAAAGCTTGGCGGTACTATTTTTTCTGCTGCTAAAGAAATGGAAGAGGCCGGAGGCAAAGCATTGCCGGTGCAATGTGATATCCGGAATGAAGAAAATGTGCAGCTTGCAATTAATAAGGCAGTTGAAATTTTTGGAGGCATTGATATTCTTATTAATAATGCTTCAGCAATTAATCTTACAAATACAGAACAAATTGAACCCAAAAGATTTGATCTTATATATGACATAAATGTGCGGGGAACCTTTTTTGTAACTAAGTATTGTATTGAACATTTAAAAAAGTCAGCTAACCCGCATATAATTACATTATCGCCACCCATAAATATGAACCCAAAATGGTTTGCCAATCATCTCGCCTATACACTTTCAAAATATAATATGAGTATGATGGCACTTGGCTGGGCTGTAGAGTTAAAAAAATACAATATTGCATCCAATGCTTTATGGCCCAAAACAACGATTGATACAGCTGCTGTAAGAAATTTATTAGGCGGTGTAGCTTTAGCTAACATGAGCCGTACAGTAGATATTATTGCCGATGCTGTATATTTTATTTTAAGCAAACCATCAACTGAATGTACCGGCAATACTTTTTTAGACGAAGAAGTGCTTGCCAAAGAAGGTATAACTGATTTAAGCAAATACTCAGTTGTGCCCGGTGCAAAATTGTTTACTGATTTATTTACAGAATAAAAAATCCTCCATCGAAATGGAGGACTGTTTGCTCTAATCAGGAATATATTTTATTTACTACCCGAACTTCTGTTTCCTATTAATAGTGCAGCCATTGCCATTGCTGTATCTTTCAATAAGTTACTCATATTCCCCCCATCCATTACTGGTTTTAAATGAAGCGTAAATACAAATACAAGTAGCATTGCTGCTAATAAATAACAGGCCAGCGTTTTTTGTATCCCGGTAATGATTGCCAACGCAGATAAAACAAGAGCTACTCCAGTTATATATATCCATATTTTACCCCCACCCGGCATATAATCCGGTATCATACCCGCCATCATATCAGTACTGGTAAAATGATTGTAGGCAAAAACGAATAGAACTAATGCGAAAATTATTTCTGCGAATTTTGAAGGAATGAAAGGTTTCATACACAAGTAGTTTTAGTGAACAACTAACTTACAATTTTTTGTTTGCTAAAACAATTTAGTTGAGCAAAGTTTATTCACAAATTAAATTGACCTTCCTGGTCAGGTCTGTAATAATTAGAATGAGTTAACAGCTTTCACCTTTTCAAACTGTGATTGTATAAAGATAATTTCCATGAATTTATCTTTATTAAAAAAAGAGCATCGTTTAAAATACGATGCTCTTTAAATTTCTTTTATTACTTAGCAACAGGCGGTTCTGGCTGTGGCACAATATTCTTAATTGGTAATGTGGATTTTAAAAAAGCAAACATTGCTTTCAGTTCATCGTCAGACATTTTTCCAATTGATTGCCATGGCATAGGCGGAAGTAACGGTCTTGAACCTTTAATTCCTTTTGCTACCCCTTCCCGGAGTGCTGTAATAAATTGCTCTTCTTTCCATAAACCAATTCCGGTTGAATCGGGACTAAGGTTTGCTGCATATGAAACACCCCATGGACCAACCCAAACAGTCAAATCATTTGTAACAATAAGTCCTTTATCCTGTATTTCTTTTTTGTTTATATCAGGTACCGAACCATTAGGCTGATAGCCGGAAAACCCAAATGCAGGATCAGGTTCAGGTCCCATTGGTCCCATTTTTTTGGGAGAATGACAATGATCGCAACCACCCAATATTACAAGATGTTCTCCCCATTTTACCTGGCTTTCAAAACCACCAAAATTTTCTTTCGCAGCTGTAGGCGTTTCATTTTTTGAATCGTTGCATGCAATAAATACAAAAGCAGACATTGAAATAAACATCGAAAAAGCAATCCATTTTTTCATGATAGTTGTTTTTAGTTATTAAATAAATGAAGAAATAAATATGTTTCAGGAATTTAAATAGTGTTCAGGGGGTAGGATGAGCAAAACACACTAACTCTATAAAAAAAGTAAGTTACTATTTTTTTTTATTCTGCAAAATCTATGGTTCAGATTTTTATGACCTTATTCTTCATCCCAGCGTTCAGGCCGCATCTGAGGAAATAATAATACATCCTGTATGGATGGTTGATTGGTGAGTAACATACATAATCTGTCAATTCCAATTCCAATACCTGAAGTAGGTGGCATACCATACTCCAATGCTCTTAAAAAATCATAATCGATAAACATAGCTTCGTCATCACCCCGTTTCATCAATTGTGTTTGCTCTTCAAAACGTTCCCGCTGATCAATCGGGTCATTTAATTCACTGTATGCATTCGCCACCTCTTTTCCGTTTATCATCAGTTCAAAACGTTCTACCAGGCCGGGTTTACTTCTGTGCTTTTTTGTAAGCGGACTCATCTCTACCGGGTAATCAATAATAAAAGTGGGTTGTATATAATTCTTCTCGCATTTTGCGCCGAAAATTTCATCAATCAATTTCCCTTTACCCATACTTTTTTCTGTATGAATATGCAATTGCTGACACACATTTCTTAAATTCTCTTCATCCATTTCACTTACATCTATACCGGTATGTTCTTTTATAGCATCAAAAATAGATATGCGTTTGAAAGGTGCTTTAAAAGAAATTGTTTTTTCTCCAACCGGCACATCCGTTTTTCCACAAACATCGATTGCAGTTTTTTACAATAACTGTTCCGTAATTCCCATCATCCAGAAATAATCTTTGTATGCCGTATAAAATTCAAGTATTGTGAATTCAGGATTATGAGTTCTATCCATTCCTTCGTTACGAAAGTTGCGGCTGAATTCATATACCCAATCAAAGCCGCCAACAATTAATCTTTTTAAATACAATTCGTTTGCAATGCGCAAATAAAAAGGAACGTCGAGTGCATTATGATGCGTAGTAAATGGACGGGCGGCAGCACCCCCCGGAATTGATTGCAATACCGGCGTATCAACTTCCAATGCACCGTGTCCATTTAAAAATTCACGAATAGAATTCACAAGCTTTGTTCTTTTCAGAAAAACTTCTTTTACGTCAGTATTAATAATTAAATCAGCATAGCGTTGTCTGTATTTAAATTCCGGATCGGTTACTTCGTCAAAAACATTTCCGTCTTCATCACGTTTTACCACAGGCAACGGCTTTAATGATTTTGAAAGTAGCGTAATTGAATTTGCATGAATGGAAGTTTCTCCTGTTTTTGTTACAAACACATAGCCTGTTGCGCCAATAATATCGCCGAGATCTAATAAATGCTTTATTACTTTTTCAAAAAATGATTTGTCTTCGCCGGGGCAAATTTCATCCCGCTTTACATATAATTGTATAATACCGGATGTATCCTGAATTTTTATAAAACAAACTTTGCCCTTATCATTAATACTCATAATGCGACCTGCAACTGTAACAGCTGCAAATTCATTTTTATTTTCCTCGGTATAATTAGATTTGATATATACAGACTGATGTGATACCGGATATAATGGAGCTGGGTAAGGATCGATGCCCATTGCTTTCAGATCTTTCAGTTTTTCTCTTCTTAACAGTTCCTGTTCTGACAAATTTATACTCATTGCTTTCCCTTTTTTCCAACGTGTTGCCCGTCTTTTTGGCGGGCAGGCAAAGGTACTGGTTGATGCTTTAAGTGCAAAAACCATAACGGATACTGACCGCTAAGCGATTGCCTGTTTTTGTAAGAACCGGAAATGTGAAATGATAGCATTAGTAAAATTATGATGCGGGTACCTCACTTCTTTTACTTTGCAATGCTCTTTTATAATCCGGGTTATATCATAATAATGACAATGACAGATCTTGGGATATAAATGATGCGCCAGGTGAGTATTTAATCCTCCTGAAACCCAATGAAGCAAGCGGGAGCTTGTTGCACAATCAGAAGTAGTATCCCATTCATGCTGCATCCACGAGTTATTGATAATTCCGTTTTTATCTGGATCCACATATTGTACTTCTTCCACACAATGGCCCATTACCACAATACAGGAAAGCAATAGACCTGCTGCGACATGATAAATAAAGAACCCGGCGATCACAAATGCTGCAGGAATATGAAATAACCATATCGGAATAATGATCATATAGCTGATATAAAAAGATTTAAAGAAAAAAAGCTTCAGCCATTCAGAACGGGTATGATTGATATTTTTAATATTGCCCATTTCTTTTTTCATAAAAAAAGTGAAATCGAGAACGAAAATCCAGAAGATAGAATAAACAGCATACAGCAGCGGCGCATATATCGCCTGGTATTTTTGAAAAGAATATTTTTTCTGATAAGGACTTATGCGGATCAGTGGAACTGAATCAAGTAATATATCACCTCCGACCACATTGGTAAATGTGTGATGCTGGATATTATGACGAATATTCCAGATATAAGAGTTCATGCCAACAAGATCACCAAAATAAACGGCAAAACGATTATAAGCACTCTTTTTAAAAAGAACTTTATGTGAAGCATCGTGAACAATATTGAATACGATCATTACCGCTGTAAACCCCATCGTCATTAATAATACAACAGAAAGAAACGGGGTTTTATGAAACAGCAGTAATATTGTATAACAACTTATATACAGGCATATCAACAAAAGCCCTTTCAGAAAAACGTTTCTGTTGCCAAAGCGGTTTCCGCCTTTCTTCGAAATATAATCTTCTACTTTGCGTGTCAGCTCTGAAAAAAACTCACTGGTGTTTTTTGATTTAAATTTCATGATTAGCTGTTTAAAGGTTTAATAATAGTTGCTTTTGTTTTGCTTTCACTGAAATAGAATTCCATTTTTTTACTGCTAAAGATTTTTTCAGCAGTAGGTGCAGTATTAAAAATTTTGTCCCACCATATTACTGTTACTCCAAAACAATTCTCCGTATCACCGCAGTGATGCCGCATATGAAACTCCTGTAATTTTTTAAACCAGCTTAACATGTGCGGCTTGTGCAGCCATATATGTACATATCCATAGAGTGCATACCCGCATGTTATACCGGCAGGAAAAAATAAATATTGACTATAGCTGATACTGAAAAAAAACGTAATGACAGCAACCCCAGCAATAAACAATCTCTTTACTTCAGAAGTAAAAATTTTAGTAGGGTTTATATGATGGATGAAATGATTTGTTTGATGATAATGTTTATTCTCCCTGCGGTGCAGCCAGAACCGGTGAACGAAGTATTCAATAAAAGTCCAGCAAAACCATCCGCTGATAAATGCAATTACCTGGAATATCCAGTGAACGTGCAGTAAAAAAAACAATGATGTTCCCGGTGGAATAATTACAACAAGAAAAAACAAAAGGCAAATGCCAGCTGGCACAACTTTTTTCATGGCTTTATAATAGCCGAGTATGCTGAGCAAATAGAATATCATATAGCTGTTTTTAAAGGAGTGATTAGTGGCGTAAGGGGGTTAATAAAAATTTTCAGTTTCTTCATCTGGCTGTCAGTAATTTTTTCTTTTATCCATTCCGGTACCAGTTTATCTAATAGAATAAATATTTTGTTCCAGAAGCCGGGGATGATAAATTTTTTTCTTTTCAGTAACCCATCGATTGCAATAACAGCTACTTCACCTGGATCCATGACTGACCAGCGGCTGATACCGGAATTACTAAGATGCTGACGTATCAGCAATGGTGTTGTGTTCATACCACCGGGGCAAACTGTTGTTACATACACATTTTTTCTTTTTAACTCAAGCCCCAGGCTTTTTGAAAATGAAAAGAGATAAGATTTGGTTCCGCCATACACCTGTTTCTTAGGTAAATAAAAAAAGCCGGCAAGACTGCTTACGTTCAAAATGTAAGCAGGATTATTTTCTTCAAGTATTTGGAGGAACAGGTGAGTAAGTAATGTAGGTGCTACTACGTTCAGCTCAATTTGCTTGTAATAATATTCTGTATTTCTTTCTTCAAAAAAATGAGTACCGCCCATGCCTGCATTATTAATTAGTGTTTTTACACGCAGCTTTTTTTCTTTTACCTCATTAAATAAACTATAACATTCTTCTTTGAGAGAAAGATCATGCTCAAAGCAAAATACTTTTACCGCGAAGTTTTTCCGGATATAAGCAGCCAGGTTATCCAGTCCCGAATCGGGCAAGGCAACAAGTATAAGGTTCATTTTACGACCGGCACATTCCAGTGCTAATGCTTTTCCAAAGCCTTCGCTTGCCCCTGTTATCAGTACATAGTTTTTGTTACGCATAATTTTTTAGTATTAAGGTGTTGTATGGTTTTTTGCATGCCTTCAAAAAAAGGTGTGATGGAATACCCCAGTTGCCTGATTGCTTTATCGCAGCTTAGTGCACGGTTTTGTGTAATGCGATGGATTATTTTCGGCGAAATATTTGTGTGTTTTCCGAATAGCCTGCAAACTGACATATGTATAAAACTCCAGAGCAACAATAACGTCTTTGGGATGCGGATCAGTTTTATAGCTTTACCCGCATTTTCTTTTATCGTAGTAAAAAATGTAGTGTATGAAATATTTTCACCACCCAATATATATTTTTCACCACCCAATCCTTTTTCCAATGCGAGGAAATGACCATTGACCACATCATCTACAAAAGCATAATTTCCCAGTACATCACCGCAGCCGGGTACAAAAGCTACCCGCATAGTAATTATTTTTTGAATTAATTTTTCAATGGCGTTGCCTCCTGTAATAATGCCGGGTCCATATACCCTTGGTGCTGATACGATGATTGCAAACAACCCTTTTCGACAATACTCTTTGACCAGCTCTTCAGCCCAATGCTTTGAAATTTCATAATCATTTTCAAAAGGTGTGATACGTGGGTCTTTTTCATTCATTGGAAATTTCCCAGATGGGCCAATAACTGCACCCGTGCTGGTGAAAACAAATTTCTTAACACCCAATGCAATAGAGGCATCCAACATATTACGGGTTCCTTCCACATTTATTTTATAAAATAAACTGCTGTCCTTCTCCCACATTTTAGCAAGAGCTGCTGCGTGCAGCACTTTTTCACATCCCTGCATGGCTGCTAGTACGGAGTCTTTATCTGTTATATCTCCTTTGAATGGAATGATATTCGGGTGAGCCGGAAAATTTTTTGACTGCGGGTCTCTTACCAATGCATGAACAGTAAAGTTTCTTTTTGCTGCTTCCATCGCCAGTTTATGACCGATGTAACCCGTTGCTCCTGTAATCAGAATTTTCATAACCTTAAAGTTTTAATTAATGATCTGTTGGTAATTAAAATACCAATCTCATTGGACAAAGCCAGCATTAAATGAATGGCAATAGCTGGCCATACATTTTGATAGTAAATACTTATTAAGCAAAGCACCAGACCCATCAGTATCGATCCATATCGTTCTTTTTTTTCGCTATGCCAGTGAATGAATACATATAGAAAGAGATTTATGAAAACTGCAATCGCAATTCCGAAATCTTCAATCATACAAAAGAGCATGACCCCACGAAAAAAAATTTCATAAACAATTAAAAAAAGGGTACGGAGCGGGATAAATAATAACGGGAAGGAAAAAGAAAGGGGTTTTATATTTATGATAGAGGTCGATAATTTTTTTTCAGCGCCAAATAAACCTGTTAGCCCGGCTACTGCTATTATTATCCATGCGGGCAATGCTGAATTGTTTACAATAGGAATTAATATTTTTTCATTGAATGATCTGCTTAAAAAAATACCTGCTATTCCGATGCCAAGTAAAAGAACCCCGGCTATCAGCCTGCTCAATAATATACCCTGTGATCCTTTTCCGGTCAGTATTGCTTTCAGATCACAACTGTTTTCTTTTTGTGTAACACGGACAAGAAAGAAGAACAGTGAATAGCTTAGCAGGATAATACTGTATGTTATAAAAGCGTTTGGCATAAAAAACGGTTTAAGAATTTAATTCAATAGTGGCGCTGTAAAGGCTATGTGATATTTTTACTTTGGTACACATTCCGTTGGTATAGAAATATTCATTCGAGTTGCCATCCGGAAATTTTATTTTATAATGATGGGAGTTTATCGTTTGAATCGTAAGGAACTGCTGAAAATTATCGGAGTACACACTTGAAAAATTGACCGGCTCATTTGTATACAGGCTCAGCATATTATACAGAATAGGATAGTTATTCAGCTTTTCAGTTTTATCATCGTTATAAATTGTGTAGCAACTTCCTGTTGCTTTTGTTTTTTTATCGGCTTTTACATTGCCGTTCATTTTACGGTAAATAGATGACCAGGTCAAAATGCCATTATCATAGATGGTTTCTTCTTTTGCTTTAGCGGTAAATAAAAAAACAAAACGAGTCCTGACTTCCGATTCCATTTTAAGTGTTATCCTATTACCGGAAGTGTTTTGTGTGAATTGAATATTACCCACTACACTGCCGTTTCTTTTAATAGTATATGTAAGTGTTTTGTCCTGCGAAAAAGTTCTGGTGGCTGTGCCAAGACAGATAAGGATAAGAAATAAACATTTGCTACACTTGTTTATAAATGATTGGATCTTTTCTGCTTTTTCCGGATGTTGACGTTTGTACCGCCTCATCATCAGGTAAATAATTGTAGGAATCATAAAATAAGTTTTAATGGTTAAAGGGTTCTGGTATAACCGCCCCGACATAATCGGGGCGGTGTTTTGTTTTCAGGTTTATGGTTATTATAAATTATAAATAAAGCTTACATAGTACAATCCGCCAATCATTGGATTTGCATATGCATTCTTATAATGCTTGTTGAAAATATTAGTGCCGCCCAATCGCATGGTTGTTTTTACTTTTGGAAACTTATAGCTTACTTGTGCATCTGCTGTTACAAAAGCATTAACGGGGCCATTAGCTAATTCACCTTCCCAAATAAAACTATCCTGCCAGCGCATCAGAGTATTAAAACTGAGTCTGTCATCTTTTCCAAAACCAGAATTCCCAAAGCCTGCATTGAACCGGTATTTAGGTGTATTGAAATAAGATTTAAAACCAGTTGGCACATCTGTTATTTCATCAGAGTAAACATTAAAAAACAGGGAATAATTCTTATTCATTCTGTAATCCATACTTAAACCAAAGCCATATGTTTTTACTTTATTATCACTGTTTACTACAATGGAAAATGCTTCGCCTGTTCCGGGTTGATACAAACCTATGCGGCCGATAAAATCTTTATAGCTACCGAAATAAGCATACGCATCAATCAGCAATTTGTTTTTGATAAGGCCTTTATACCCTACTTCAAATGAACGCATGGTTTCAGGTTTGAAATCATTAAACACATAAGGAGTCGGTGCAACCGATCCATCTGCGTTAATTAAATGAACCGGATTTTTAGCAACATCCATATACTTCTGTACCCATGGCAAACCACCAAGCAATAAGTAATCACCACCAACATCAAGACGTATCCATTGAGTAAGATTGCCTGGGAAACGATAAGCTGTCTGGTAGGAAACGCGGATATTATTGTCTTTTGCCAGGTTGATCAATGCTGCAATGCGTGGCGTGAACTGCGCTTTGAAATTTTCATTTTTGTCCATTCTGCCCGATGCAACTAAAGTTAGTTTCTGATCAAATAATTTTTTTGTGAGCTGTACATAACCGCCAACTTCATTTGAAGAGATAGGTTTTAATGTATCGATGAATAAAGTACCGCCGCTGTTCAGGATATATCTTTTATAATTTCCACCGACTATTATTTCTGCGGATTTTACAGCATTACCAAATGTGTACTGGCCTTCGCTCATCCACAGTTGCGATTTTTCTTTGAATAAACCACCATTGGGTATCGGTGTTTTTCTTACCTGATCAAAAATCTGTTTGAATTGCGCTGAGCCGGGTGCCGGACGTCCTACGTCAGCATAATCCCGTGCCGAATTATGTGCCACACCCGGTGATGCTCCCTGTGCTATTGCACCTACAAATGCGCCAACATATTCAGGGTACCATTGCTGGCTTTGCTTCCATGCTTCGTTAAGATATTGTGTTGCCACGGTGGCACTATGCGCTTCACCTGCATCTTCCTGTGTAGTATATGTTCGGAAGAACCAGTTCTTATGTTTCAGTTCAAATTTGTACTGAGCAATCTTAACACCTTTAAGTGCATAGCGATTATCGTCTGTATAAACTGAATTGCCTGTAGCCCAGTTCGCCATCAATTGAGCTTCGATCTTATCATTGATTTTATAATGTAATGCGCCAAATAGTTTCAGGTTTTTCGTTACGGGATCGATCACATCTTTTTCTGCATATCCTGTCCGGGATACATTTTGATTGGGAATCCAGCCATTTCTTAATCCAAGATAAAATGGAAGCAGTTGATCCCTCACTGTTGGTAATAGTGGTGCAAGCGGCCCGGCAAAATTTGTATTTATAATAGATACTGCATTCGCATACGAAGTATTTACAGGTATCATGGTATTTAAGAAGGAAGCTATATTAGGAATCATCCCTCCTGTTGAATTATTTATTCCTGTTATATAAGCTTGTTGTACTGATTGTGACACCCCAAACATATTTATACTTGTTTCATCACCATACACATTCACTCCGTCATAATTAGGATCTGTTCTGCGGTTGCCGCCAATCAATTTGCCTGACGTACCACTGCGCAAATAATTTGTTGAATCGTTGGCCAACCAGTCAGTGGCATTTAGCAGTTGTGCTCCCACTTTAAAAGCAAACTTGTTGTTGATGTTTTTAGCATAACGAAATGAATAATCATGATATGCTCCGGTTTTACCTCTTGGGCTATTGCCTACATGCATCATCCCGGGTTTTATTACTACGCTTAGTCCTTCGTATTTAAATGGATTTTTGCTGTTGATAAGAATAGTACCATTCATTCCACCTGGTCCATACAATGCAGATGATGCTCCGGGTAATAGTTCAATACTTTCCATATCAACATCAGAAAGTCCGGCGAAATTTCCAACAAAGAAATTCAATCCCGGTGCCTGGTTATCCATTCCATCCACAATCTGGTTTACCCTTGTGCTGCCGCTGCCATTAAAGCCACGTGTACTGGGTGTTTTAAATGTGAGACTGGATGTTGTCAGATCAATTCCTTTTACATAGGCTGTAGCATCATACACACTTGAAGTAGGCAACTGGCTGATTTGTTTAGGTCCGATACGTTCTGCAGAACCGGCATACTCCAGAATTTTTGTAGGAATGCCTTTGGAAGACATGATAATTAAAGCATCTAAAACTTCTGTTTTTGCCTGTAACTGAACAGAGACTTCATTGGCATTTTCCACAATAACTTGCTTTTCGGAATAATTGATGTGTGAAATAATAAGTGTTACAGGCAATGAACCGGCAGACAGACGGAAGCCACCATTGTTATCACTAACAGTTCCTGCTTTGCTGTTTTTAATTTTTACAGAAACATTTACCAGGGGTTCGTTTTTTTCGCTGGTAATTCTTCCGTGAATAACAACCGGTGTGCTTTGCGAATACATCGAAGATGTAATGCAACTGATTAATAACAGTAATAGAATTTGTCTTTTCATAATTAACAGTTTTTGAGTTATATAATTTGGTTTAAGTATAAACAGTTTTAGTTTTCTGATAAATGATCAAAAAAGAAAGGTTAATGGTTCATGATAAATTGTTTACTATTTCTGATTAATATTGGATAAGGATGGTTATAAAATTTATTTCTTATTTTTTAGTTACATGTTTTCTGCTAGTCAGTTTTTTTTCCATCCTATATAATTTTTCCGGCTTGCCATTTATGCGATATACTTTTTCCTGGGATGATAGTATAGATATTGGAATTAATATAGGAAGCATAAATACTCCCAGAGCAAACCCCAAAGGATCCCCGCCAGTTTCTAATAAAACATCTCCTATAACGCCAACAGTTTCATTAGTTTTATTCTTTTTAAAAGCTGATCCAATAGCGTCGTTTGCTCCTTTATTATGAGCGGAATCATTAGAATAGATACCCGGTGCATTCCTTATCTTTTCTATTCTGATGGCTATTTTTTTTATGCTGGTGGCGGCTATCCTTGTTTCTCTTTCTACTTGTATCTGCGGGTGTTTGTCTATCATCTGAATGGGGAATACAATAATAGTATCAACCGCAAAACCACCAAGGGCATATTTTTCAACCGATTTATCCAGCATGGTAATTTTTGCAGAACAGAACTTTTGTTTCCTTATTACCTTGCCACTATTATTTTCCTGTGCAGTACCAGTTAAGTTGGCGATGATGAATATGATCATCATAAATACAGTTGTCTTTTTCATAAAAAAATTTTTTTGTTGTTATAATTGGCGGTTTAGCTCTATTTCAATTTTCACAGGCGGAAAGCATAAAAAAGTACGGATCAATTGTGGTTTCGTTTTCTACAGTTGCAGGGCTTGTCCCCATACTGATGTGTAAAAAATTTTTACCGCTCATGATATGCCATATGAAACTTTCGCATTTGGCAGATACACTTCCCAGGAGTTCGGGAAACATCTCATACAGCATCCCATCCCAGCAGGCTTTTTCAAGTCTTTCTTTGGCTGAAGCTTTTTTATACCCGTTATTTTCTTCATCCCTACTGCAGAACTCACGGTTGGAATGGGTGGTGCCGGTGAAGAGCAGTATCTCGTGATGTGTGGTTGCTTGTTTCATAGCTTGTGTTTTTGTAATACCAAACTACTATCATGGAAAGCCGATATATAATTGAATTTTGCATTAACAATTCCTTTACTTGCAATTTTTGCAACCAGGTTTGTCAATTGATCTGCTAGTGTTATTTTCAAATTCACGGTATCATTTTACCGGAATTCGTTTCATTTTTTTCAAACAATGAAAGGGTTTATTATCCTTTAAAATAAAAATGACTAACTTTTGAAAACTTTTGTTGCAAAACGTGCAACAAAAACCACCATCTACAAACCAACAATGCCTGACTATCAATCACAGGAGTTTTTATTCCAGCGGATCAAGGAGCTTTTGCCCCCTCATACATCTTTGGTGGATAAAGTAGCCGATATATTACATTTAAGCAGTGATAGTGCCTATCGCCGAATAAGAGGCGAAACACCGCTTGTGCTGGATGAAGCACGGGAGCTATGCGAATATTTTAATCTTTCACTTGACCATGTACTGAACGTTAAAAGCGGCGCCAGCCTTTTTCAGAATATCCGCATTGAATCGGGTAATTACAGCTATGAAAAATACTTATCAGACCTTATTAAACAGGGGGAGCATATCGGCAGTTATATATCTAAAGAAATTATTTACCTCACTAAGGACATGCCGCTCTTTCATAATTTTTATTACAAGCCCCTTATTGCATTTCGATATTTTTTTTGGATGAAAACAATTTTACAGCATCCGGATTTTCAGGAAATAGAGTTTGATCTTAATTGTGTTCCACCCGAAATTGAAAAAATGAGTTTTGAACTTTCATTGGTATATAATAAGATACCTTCATCTGAAATCTGGAATACAGAATCAATTAATTCAGCAATTTTTCAAATAGAATTTTATAAGGAGTCCGGTGTCTTCTCTTCCGCAAGTGACATAAAAACTGTGTACGAAGCCCTGGAAGAAACATTTATCCATTTAAAAAACCAGGCTGAGTATGGATGCAAGTTTTTGCCGGGGGAAAATCCGGATTCTAAAAAAACTAATTATAAATTTTTCTATAACCGGGTTATCCTCGGCGATAATACAATTCTTGTGATAACTGACAGGATAAAAACAGTTTTTATTAACTATGGGGTATTGAATTATATGACTACAAGAGATGAAACTTTTTGTAACTCCTGTTATGATGATATGCAGAATATGATGAAAAAATCTACATTGATCAGCCAGACTAGTGAAAAACAAAGAAATATTTTTTTTAATATCATGTTTAACAAAATAGCAGAACGAAAAAAGAATTTGTAATTAAGAACCCAGTTTTTATGAATATTACTGATTTGCAGCAACAACTTTTTCAACTTATTAAAACCAAACTGCCAGCCGAAGCCTCCGTGGCGGATGAAGTAGCAAAGCTTCTCGGCATCAGTAGTGACAGCGCCTACCGGCGTATGCGGGCAGAAAAACAAATAACATTTGAAGAGCTGTATAAACTGACCCTGCATTATAAAATTTCACTTGATCAGCTGATGAATATTCAAACAGGCAGTATCCTGTTCCAGGGAAATTTTATTAATAATAAAACATACCGGTATAATGATTATGTCACTGGCATAATACACCAGCTTACTTATTTCAACAGCCATAAACAAAAAGAATTTTATTACCTGTGTAAAGACACACCGATTTTTTATTATTTTATTTCTAAGGAACTGGCAGCTTTCAAATATTATTTCTGGATGGGTACCCTTATCTATTTTCCTGAGTTCAGAAACAAGAAAGTAAATCTTGATGATTACCCTCCAGAGCTTGAGCTGCTGGGAGACAAAGTGAATGAACTCTATACCCAAATGGATTCGATGGAAATATGGAATATAGAAAGCTGGAATACTACATTTCACCAGATTGATTACTATCTCGAAAGCCAGATGTTTCAATCTGACAAAGATGCATTAAGAATATATGAAGGCATGGAAAAGGTAGTTGATCACCTGGAAGAACAGGCAAAACGGGGATATAAATTTCTTGCGAATGACCCCGATAAAAAACCGTGCGGCAAATTCAAAATGTATTTTAATGAAGTTGTAATTCAGGATAACAATATGATGGCACTGCTGGACAATACAAGAATTTCGTTTATCCCTCATACGGCTATCAATTACCTGATGACCCGGGATATTGCTTACTCTGAAAATTTTTACCAATATGTTCAAAACCTTATTAAACGATCAACGCTGATTAGTGAAGTAAGTGAAAAAGAAAGAGCCAGGTTTTTTAGGCGGGTGCGGGAGCGGATTGAAAAGAGGAAAGAAAATCTAAAATTATAAATGGTTAGTGTTATAATTTTCAAAAGAAACCGACGTTAATATTTCTGGCAGGCAATTTGCCTGACTTTCAAAAAAATCTATGATTAAATTATTTTACCCGCTATTTATTTTTTCCCTGTTCTTTTCTTCCTGCGAGACTCTATCTCAATTACCAATAAAAACCGGTGGCATAACAGAAGCAGAAGCCGGTGGTGGAATAAAAGAAGCATTAAGTCAGGGCCTGGTAAACGCTGTACTAAAACTGAATAAAGAAGATGGTTTTTTTAAAGATGCACTCTATAAAGTATTGCTGCCGCCAGATGCAAAAAAAATAGAAAAAACAATGAGAGATTTGGGTTTTAGCAGTCTGGTGGATAAAGCCATTCTGCAAATAAACCGTGCTGCCGAAGATGCAGCGGGTTATGCAAAACCAATTTTTGTGGATGCTGTAAAAAGTATGAGCATCAGCGATGCAATCGGGTTGATAAAAAATGGCGATACCAGTGCCACACATTTTTTCAGAACAAAAACAACGGAGAAGTTGATTGCAGCATTTCTGCCTGTGATTAAAACATCGTTAGACAAACTGGATGCAACAAAATTGTATGGTGAATTAGTAACGAAGTACAACAATTTTCCCACTACTTTTAAAAAATTGAATCCCGACCTGCCCGGGCATGTAACTGGAAAAGCAACAGACGCTTTATTTAGTTTGGTTGCAATCGAAGAGAAAAACATTCGTCAGAATGTAGCGGCACGAACTACTGATTTACTGAAAAAAGTATTTGGGGCAAAGTGGTAAATAAATTCTGCCCTTAGCTATAAATGTATTTTTAAAGAAATAGCCGGATAAAATTCAGAAAAAATTCCTGATGCTAAAAAGTCAGGAATTTTTTTTGCATTAATTGATGCGGACATTTTCATTGCTTTCCTTTTATTTCGACTGGCAGCACTAAACAAAAGAATACTGCCCACTGCAGCACCAGCTCCCCCGATAACCAAAACTGGTAATACACCAAATGAAACATCTCCCGGTGCAGCAATCCCTATGCAAACTGCAGTGATACCCAACAAAACAAACCCAGCCGTTTTTTGCGATTTACTTTTTCGCAGGTAGTCTTGTTTTGTTAAAGGTTGAGAAGGATCCGTTTTCTGGCTGAAGGATGTGGTTGTCACAATCAGCAGTATAGTGAAAAGGATAATTTTTTTCATAAATTAAATTTTGGTAATTAAAAATTATGCTATTCCCTCTTACAAAGAGCAATTATTTTCTTTTACAGGTATTTTACTTACTATTCCCTTTTCTTATC
>JANPEU010000211.1:0-7282 GCA_031423175.1 Bacteroidota bacterium | reverse complement strand
AATGCCTTGCGCTGTACTTGGTTTGCCACTAATTAACTCACGAATAACTTTTATTTCATCCTGCATTTTAGTTGTTGATTTACGGAGTGAGTCTGCATCTTTTCCTTCCACTCCTTTTAACTGCGTTTGCATTTTTGTAAGCAACTCATCACTTTCTGTAAGCTGATCCATTCCGGTAGTTAATTTATCTCCAGTCTTTCTTAAACGATCATACATTTTACGTTGTGCCAATTTTATATCATTACGATTTCCCAACCGTGGATCATCTTTTACAGTTATGAAAGTAGAATCAGAACTTCTCGAGTAGGTCATTACTAATTTATAGGTGCCGGGTAAAACAGTAAATCCTCCCAGCTCTTGTGCTCCTGGTAATGGCTTTGGCGATCCAGGTTGACGAAATCCTTTTTCTTCCATGCCCCAATAATTTCTATTAAAGCCTGAATCAACTGCCCAACGTAATGTTCTTATCAATTCATTATTTGAATTGTCCGCAGGATTCAGTGAATAAATTCTCACCATCGCACTATCCGATCTTCTTCCACCACCGGTGCCACTTTGTCCAAAACCACCACCTCCAAATCCTCCACGGCCACCACCACCTCCGCCGCCACGGTTTCCACCACCTTGTTGTCCTGCTACAGGTTGTTCAGCAATTGCTGCAGCCGGTTGTTGTCTTGCAGATGTATCTTTTGGTTTATTTATAAAAAAAGAAACGGATGCACCTCGTCTTCTGTTTTCTGCATCATACAATCCATAAGTGCTCCACTCATAACCAGTAGCTGCTTTATATTGTGCTTGTATTGCATCTGGAGATGGAAATAAAGTAACCGGGTTTGTAAATTTCATTCCTTTATTTGCTGCCGCTTTTCTTAAAGGACGAATATCATCCAATACCCATAATGCTCTACCGAATGTTGCAATTACTAAATCCGCTTCACGTTCTTGTATTGCAAAATCATAAGTTGAAACAGATGGGTAACCGTTTTTAAATTGTTCAAAAGAATTTCCATTATCAAAACTTATCCATAAACCATTTTCGGTACCGGCAAAAATTAAATTTGGTTCTGTTGGATCCTGTTGCACACATAAAGCATAACCCTTCACTCCACCGGATCCTGAGGATTTATTTTCATCAATCATTTTTGTCCATGTCAATCCATAATCTGTTGTACGAAAAATATAGGGTTTCATATCGCCACGGCGGTAATCGTTTGCTACAACAAATGCTTCACCTGCATTATATACAGATGCTTTTATCTGTGGTATCCAGCATCCCACCGGCATACCGGGAATTTTTCCACGAAAACTTGTCCATGTTTTTCCGCCATCTCTTGTCAATTGCACATTGCCATCATCTGTACTTATCCAGATTGTACCCTGCTCTTTCTTTGAAGGTTCAATAGAAAGAATGCTGCAATGTGTTTCCGCTCCTGTAATATCTAATGTTAACCCGCCCGTATTTTGAAAGGCTGCAATTTTTACAGAATCATTTGATGTAAGATCAGGCGATATAATTTCCCAACTTACTCCCTTATCATTGCTCTTATGAACATACTGGCTGCCGTAATAAATTGTTTTTTTATCAAAAGGGTCCTGAGCTATTGCAGAGTTCCAATTGAAACGTAATTTAATTGTTGGATCCAATGCCGGCGGTTTTATAAACCAGCTTTCACCAGTTTTCCAGTTTCTTCTTCCTGCACTACCACCCTGACTCATACTATAAACCCAACTTGCATCTTCCGGATCGGTCATTGCATCAAAACCATCTCCACCGCCTATATTGTTCCAATAATAATTTCGAATGCCACCATTTGTCCAGGTGTAAGCTGGGCCGAGCCAACTTCCATTATCCTGCATACCGCCCATTACATTGTAAGGAATTTCATTGTCAACATTTACATGATAAAATTGACCCACTGGAATTTTTTCATCAAACACCCATGTTTTACCACGATCTCTTGAAATGCCGATACCACCATCATTGCCTTCAATAATCAGGTTTGCATCTTCGGGATTAATCCACCATGCATGATGATCCGGATGAATTCCTGAATAGGGAATCATTGTCGAAAACGATTTACCTCCATCTTCACTAAATGTTATGGTTGAATGCACATCATAAATCCGGTTTTCATTTTTTGGATCTACATAAATTTCCTGGTAATAAAAAGGCCGATCTGTTATTTGAGCTGCATCGCTGTTTACCAATGTCCATTTAAAACCACCATCTTCACTTTTATACAATCCATTTTTTGTGGCTTCTACTTTTGCATATACCCGGCTTGGCATACTGCGGCTGAAGGCAACACCAATTCTTCCAAGCTGTCCGTCGGGCAATCCATCATCTTTACTTAACTGTTTCCAGTTTTTACCACCATCAACTGTTATAAACAACCCACTTCCTTTACCACCACTTTTTAAATTCCACGGCGTTCTTCTGAATTGCCACATGGCTGCTATCAGTTTATTCGGATTGGAAGGATCCATAATTAAATCAGCGCAGCCTGTAGTATCATTTGCATACAAAATTTTATTCCAGGTTTCTCCGCCATCAGTTGTTTTAAAAACGCCCCGATCAGGATGCTCTGCGTATGGATTTCCAATTGCTGCTGCATAAACCGTATTGGGATTTGTTGGGTCAATAACCACCCGGTGAATACAAATGGTTTTATCCAGCCCCATCTTCTTCCACGATTTACCTGCATCCAGACTTTTATAAATGCCACCCCCAAGATTCAATGAGTTTCGTGGATTGCCTTCACCGGTGCCTACCCATACTACAGATGGATTGGATTGTTGTATAGCAATAGAACCAATATTCTGAATTGGTTGTTCATCAAAAACAGGTGTCCAGGATTGTCCACTGTTTTCTGTTTTCCATACACCACCGCTTGCTGCACCTACATAAACAATATTTGGATTGGAAACAACAGCATCAATAGTTGTAATACGTCCGCTCATACCGGCCGGGCCAATATTGCGGGGCTTAAGATTTTTAAATTGATCAAGAGAAACCTGCCTGCCTGCCGGCAGGTCTTTTTGTGCTGAATTTATAAGGGATACTGATAATGCCAGTATTAATGAAATAGATCTTCTCATATTCGTTTTTGTTTTGGAACGCTAAACTTACTGATAAGATATGGAGCAGCAAAAATTGTTTGGGTCAGGGGTGAATATGGAGGAGTAGTGGAAAGTTGTACCGTAAACATTGTAATCCGGGTAGCACAAGATAGACCTGGTAAAAGATTTTTTGATTTCAGGAAATTGTAAGTTTGATGAGTATTAAAGGCGAGGGGTTGCTGCTCTGCTAAATGCCAGCACACGGCAAACCCCACGTGGACGCATCACTAAATTCGAGCATAGATAAGAAGACCTCGAACGAACAGAAACTCGGATAGTATAAGAAAATAAGTTTCTAAAAATCCATTAAATCCTGCAGAGGGATATTCAATGCTTTAGCAAGAGCAGAAAGGGAAGAAAGTGTTGGATTTATCAAACCTTTTTCAATTCTGTAGATTTGACTTATTTCCACATCCGCTTCGTTAGCGAGTGATTCAAGGGATAATTTCTTCTTCTTTCGAAGATTTCTGAGATGATTTCCAAAGTCAGTAAGAAGTTTTTTATCTCTTATTTTATTCACCTTCACAAGGTGGTGAGGGGAACAAAAAATTATTTAGGCATATATGCTTAAATGTAAAAATTTTTCCTAACTTACGATGACTTTATTATAACAAACCAACTTCTCGTCGACTATTTTCTGATTATTTGCAATTATTGAAAGACAAAAATTTGTTCGTTTATATAGAAGTAATAGGGCAATAAAAATTTTTTACTTGATTTCAATTTCTCTAAGAGAATATGTGAAGTTAAATTGAGTGAGAGGCAGTCTTTTTATGCCGTATACCATTTTCACTCATTTATTAATTTTTAAAAACAAAAAATCATGACAATTAAATCTGTTTTTGTGACACTCACTTCTTTGCTTATAATCACAGCTTGTTCAAAAAGTAATGTGGAAGAAATAAATTCCGCATCAGTTTCAAAAGCTATAAAACTGGAAGGAGTAGTTTTTTCAAAAAATATGCCAGTCCCTAATGTAGTTGATCCTACCAGGTATGATGAAGGCGCATGCACTATAAAAGTTGATACAGTTTGGGTAGCTGGCACGATTTGTTTTGTATCAAACGGAAATACCTGCAATAAGAAAACAAACTGTATCCCACTTCAGAATGCAGCAAAGTCTGGCAAGTTTACAAAAGAAGAAATTGACCAGAAAATAAAGATAATCGAATCTGCGTATGGGATTAAGTATGTATATTAATTCTAAATTAGAAATGGACAGCTGCCGTCCATTTTTGATTTCCTTTAAATTTTAAAATAATGCGTCTTATAATTGTATTGATATTAATTATTTCATGCCAGAATGAAGAAGGATTAAATAATGGAACAAAACGGGCAAAAAAAGTTGCTAAAAAATTGGAAAGAGAAACAAAACTCCCAATAAATGAGAAATTCAAAACATATTCCGTATTCTGTTCGTTCGGGGTCTTCCAAATCTATAAATAAAAAGGAAGCGTCCACACGGGGTTTACCGTGTGTGGGCTTGTGTATAGCAGTAACCCCGTGCAATAAGAAAACCCGGCAATAAAGAATTTGACAGAAGAGCACAACAAGATATTTATCCCGTATCAACTTTTGCCTTTGTTGGTATCTATCCAAAAGCAGCACGCCATCGGTTGGTATGATGCGTTGGCATTGTGCATAGCCTACCAACGACGAACTTACCGGCAAGTTTCCAATACGATTACATGCTCAAAGAGCTGACCGAAGAACAACAATAGGATGTTTACCAGTGCTGCAAAAATTGTCTGTATCGGGGGTGAAATGGGCAGAACTGGAAAAACAAAAACCCTTCAGTAATTCGAAGGGTTTTTACAAATCAAATAAAACTTTATCAAAACGCTTTCAATGTCTTCACTTCCTGTTTTACATCAGAGCTTTCGGGATACAAAACAAATTTTACCATATTGTTTAAAGTAAGATACTTTTTAGCTGCGGATTGAACTCGTTCTACTGTCAACTCATCAACCTTTTGTTCATAATCTAAAATATTTTCAGGATTGTTTTGATCTATAAATGCAGTTGATAGCCCGGTAAGCCAGTAATCATTGCTTTGTAGGTTTACATGATATTGTTTCTTCCATGTTTCTTTTACCTTATCCAAATCTTTCTGTTCGATACCTTTTTCCTGTGCATCTTTTATCAAATTCATCAATGCTGTTGTAAGCTTTTCTACATTTTCAGGACCGCAAGGCATCGTGGCTACAATATTATAATGTGAATAGGGTCTTTTAATAATTGAGCCACCCATGCCACCGCCATAAATACCACTCATTTCTTCACGCAGTTTTTCAATGATTCTGATGTTCATTACTTCTATCAATGCAGCAAGATTCATATTTTCTTCGCGGCTATATTCTGTTTCACCTTCAAATTGTAAGTTGATATAACTTTGTTTTTCTTTTCCACGTTTTAAATTTCCTTCTGTAAATCCTTTTATCAAACGAATGCCATTGTCTTTATATTTATTTTCTTTTGGTGTGGCTGGTAACGAACCAATGTATTTTTCTAATAGCGGTTTCGCTGCATTTACATCTATATTACCTACAAAGGTGAAGTGCATTCCATAGGCATTTCCGAAAATAGTTTTATAAATTTCAAATGTCCTGTCGAGGTTTATTTTATCAAAATCTTCTGAGGCAGGAATGACACCAGCCCAGGGATTGTTATTGTATTTTATTTTACTCATTGTATCCTGGTACCATGCCTGTGGGTTTAGTTTCAGAAACTGAAGCTGAGCTTTGTTGCCCGAGATAAATGCTTTGAATAAACTTTCATCTTTTCGTGGCGATGTAAAATAAAGATTGAGCAATTGCATATATGTCTCAAAATCTTTTACACTACTTCTTCCTTCAATTCCTTCATCATGCGTATTTAAATAAGGGGTTACAGAAAGTGTTTTACCCGACAAAAATTTTTGAAGATCTGTCGGCGACATATCTTTTACTCCCATCTGATCTGCAATGGTGGCAGCATATTGAGCATTAAATTTATCAGCAATATCAAAATTGTGATAACCGCCCCAGCGCCAGGCATCCATTTGTATTTCATCATTTTTAAAAGTTGTTGGCTTAATCGTTATCGTAACACCATTGTTTAATGTAAGGTTAGTCGTTCCTAATTTTTCGTTTTTTGTTTCAGCAGTAATTTTTCCAGCTTTCATTTCAGAATTACCTAATGAGGTTGCGACCGCTTTTTCTTCATAAGCTTTTACCGGTTTTAATGTAGCGGCAATAACTGATTTTAAAAAAGTAGTATTATCGGGCAGCTTATCTTTCATATTGGTAGGAGCCTGAATCATGGCAAATGCATTGTTTGCTGATGGCATTTTTTTTGCAATGGCATTTATTTCTGCAAGTGTTACGGTTGGTAAAATTTGTTGCAAAAATTTATATCGATGTTCCGGACCTGTTATAGGCGAGCCCTGCAAAAAATTATTTACATAGCCCGAAACAATTTGCCCCGATTGCGATTTATCCTTTTCATTAAATGCTTTTTCTGCTCCATTCAGCAAGCTGGCTTTTGCCCGGTCCATTTCTGTTTTTAAAAAACCATAAAGCCTTGCACGGTTTGTTTCAGCCATCAATGCATCGATTGCTTCCTGGGCAGAACCTTCACCGAGAACTGCAACCGAATTGAATGTAGTATATCCGCGGATAAATTGCTGGCTACCTGTATTGGCAAAAAGAAAGGGAGGGTTTTCTTTTTGTGTCAATTCTGACAACCGCTGATTAATAAGCGAACTCACCAATCCTTCAACAATTGATTCGCGGTATGCAGCCCAGGTATTAATTTTTTTTGCAGGCTTGATAAAATTATAAATCTGTATTACGGTATTCGTCATCTCATCATCCGAAACAATTAATCCTTCCGGTGAGGTTCTTTGTTTAATGGGAATAATAGCCGGACGAACCGGAGCATTTGCCGGGTCTTTAAACTTTCCAAAATGCGCAATGATTTTCTTTTCTGCTTCTGCGGGGTCAATATCGCCAACAACAATTACAGCCATCAAACTTGGGCGGTACCAGTTTTTATAAAAACTTTTAAGTGTTTCATGTTTAAAATTTTTCAACACATCATCTGTACCTATCGGCAAACGACTGGCATATTTTGATCCGTTAAGCAATTTTGGAAAATATTGACGAAGCATTCTTTCACCCGA
>JANPEU010000210.1:0-2548 GCA_031423175.1 Bacteroidota bacterium | reverse complement strand
AGACTGGCGATGGGAAAATCATGAATTGATTGCAGAAGTGGAAATGCAACACAAAACTGATCATAAAATATTTCATCTTGACTTACCGGGAATATATCAAACAAAAAACATACTTACAGTTTTGGAAGCTTGTACAGTTTTGAAAAACATGAATTTTGAACTTACCGATAATGCAATAAAGACCGGGCTGCAAAAAACAAAAAAATTGACAGGCTTACATGGCAGATGGGAAATAATTCATGAACACCCAAGAGTTATATTAGATGTTGCACATAATGAAGATGGCATTAAACAACTGGTAAGTCAGATTGAATTAACCAACTTTCATAAGCTTCATATTATTACCGGTATGGTAAAAGATAAGAATATTGATTCAATCTTATCGCTACTTCCACGTTCTGCACATTTTTATTTTACCCAAGCTGCTATTCCCAGGGCATTGGGAGCTGATTTGCTTAAAGAAAAAGCTGCACAGTTTAATTTGAAAGGCGAAATCTATTCTAATGTCAATTCAGCATTAAAGCAAGCGATGTTCAATGCTCACAAGGATGATTTGATTGTTATCGCCGGAAGTGTATTTTTAATTGGCGAGGTTGCCCCCATCCCCTAAAGGGGTGTAAGAAGATTCTCAAAATTTTATTACTCCCAGTTTCTCAAAAGCATATAGAATACAGGTAACATGCATTGCCTGCATTATTTTATTATCCCGCAATATTTGTTTTACTTCATCAATCGAATATAATTCAACATCGATTTCTTCATTGCTGTCTAATTGCTGCTTGCCGGTAAGTTTACCACCTTTTGCAAGAAACATATGCAAGAGATTATTGTTAGTAGAAGGATTGGCAGAAATTTTTCCAAGATATACGTAAGAAGAAAAACGGTACCCGGTTTCTTCTTTCAACTCTCTTGCAATTGCAAATTCAAAAGTTGCATCCGTATCATCCACACAACCACCTGGCAATTCAATACAGGTTTCTCCAAGTGCATGGCGGTATTGCCGGACCATTATTATTTTGTCATCCTCTGTTATTGCTAAAGCCGCTACCCATGTTGGAAATTCATAAACATAATAAGGATCAACAATTTTCCCCTGCGGTGTTTCGCATTTGTCTTTTCGTATTTTAAACCAGAGATCGGAGAAAAGATATTCAGAAGTGAGAGTTTTCCAATTCATAATTAAGAAATGTTCAATGCCGATGTTCTATATTCAATTTCCATTTCTTACAGTTAAAGTTTTTCTTCAAGTTGAAGTTTCAATCTTTAAACTTCTTCGCTGCTTTCATCATTTGCAATTTCATCGGTTGCTACTTCGTCTTCGCCCAAATCCATATCCTCACCATCTGAATCTTTTTGAGCAAATCCTTCAGCACCTTTCGATAAATCATATTTCTCCTCCACATCTGCAAACTTATCGCCTAGCAAACTTTTTGTACCGTACTGGCTGGGTCCTATACCTTCTGTACGTACTATTGCCGGATATGAAATTCTTGGATTTTCTTCTTTAGAAACATTGATAAGTTCTATTAAAAACATCCAGCTTTTATTAAAATCATACCGATAAACAAATTTTTGATTGGTATCACGAATTTCAGTGCCCAACGCAGTTTCATTCATCAGTAATGGCGGGGCTTTATGTTCATTGTCATAAACTTCCAGGGCAATTTCCCTGCCCTGTGCCCAATTATCATTGCTACGATAGAAAGTTGCTTTATGTTTATTATCAAATTCAAATGATTTTAAAATAATTTCATGCAGATCAAAAAACTTCTGGGTATGACGGATTGCAATGTCACGATAAACACTTTCGTCCTCTTCTAAATAAACCCTGAATTTTAAAATTGCCATAAAACAAATTTACAGATTTAGTCTGTATAACAACAGAATTACACTAAGGATTTACTGGAACAAATCCTTTTTCTTTTGCCAATAAAATCATATATGCAAATGCATCCTCAAAATTGTTTGGAATTACGCCATCAAGTATTGCATCCTTTATTGCATTCTTAAGATCACCAACCGGTTTAGATGGTCGGATACCAAAAGTTTCCATAATTATTTCACCCGTAATAGGTGGTTGCCAGGTACGGATGCTGTCCTTTTCTTCCACTTCCTGGCAACGTTGACGAACGAATTTAAAATTTTCTAAAAATTTTTTTACTTTCCATTTATTCTTTGATGTGATGTCTGCTTCGCATAGAATCATCAATGCATCAAACTCCTCTCCTGCATCAAACAACAATCGCCGTATAGCAGAGTCCGTAATATTTTCTTTTGTTACACTGATGGGTCTTAAATGCAGTTCTACTAACTTTTTTACAAACCGCATTTTTTCATTAAGTGGCAACTTGAGTTTAGTAAATATTTTCGGCACCATTCTTCCACCCACTGCTTCATGCCCGTGAAAAGTCCAACCATGCCCTTCTTCAAATTTTTTAGTTACTGGCTTTGCAATATCATGCAACACGGCAGCCCATCGTAACCATAGATCATCTGTTTTTTCAGAAATATTATCAAGCACCTGGAGTGTGTGATAAAAATTATCCTT
>JANPEU010000209.1:0-4183 GCA_031423175.1 Bacteroidota bacterium | reverse complement strand
TTTGAAAAATATGATACAAAATCTTCGACAGCATTAAATGCCTGGTGCTGGTTTCAAATGGTACTTGTTTTACTTTTTGTAAGTTATCTTTTTGGATATATCGCCCCTATTAATAAAATGGGCCTCTTAGAAAAAATTATTGTTACCCCTTCTCATCACCGGGTACATCATGCCATCAACAAGGAATATATAGATAAAAACTATGGACAGATTTTTATTTTCTGGGATAAATGGTTTAGTACATTTCAGGAAGAAATATCAACTGTGCCACCCGTATATGGAATCACAAGACCCGTACGGACATGGAATCCTATTAAAATAAATTTTCTTCATGTGTGGTTATTGATGAAAGATGCATGGCATACCAATATCTGGAAAGAAAAATTCACACTCTGGTTCCGGCATACTGGTTATCGCCCTGCTGATGTAGCTTCAAAATATCCGGTTTATAAAATTGCGGATGTATATCATTTTGAAAAATATAATACGAAATCTTCAACAGCATTAAATGCCTGGTGTTGGTTTCAAATGGTACTGGTTTTGCTTTTTGTAAGTTATCTTTTTGGATATATCGCTCCCATCAATAAAATTGACAGCAATTTAATTTATTATTACGGCGCATTTATTTTTCTTACTGTTTATGCACTTTCCGAATTGATGGATAGAAACCGATATGCGATAATTTGGGAGACAATAAAAAATGCAGCAGGTATTTATCTTATTTATTCTTTGGGTGATTGGTTTGGTTCCGATACTATTTTATTTTCTACTCTAAAATATTTATTGGTTGTTTATTTTTTAATTTCTGAATTTGGTACTGTTTGGTTTGTTTTGAAGCATATAAAAGAAGACCGGCTTATTCCATCCCGATTATAGATGCTTTATAATCGGTAGAAAATTTTGTTTATTATTGCCTAACTATTCTGCTTTCTTACATACTTTGTAAGTATTACAATCACCTGTCCTTCTATCCTACCTTCTATTTGTGATGTATTATTTTCTACGATTCGAATATTTCTTACAACAGTACCCAGCTTGCCATTAAGTGTACTCCCTTTTACATCTAATGATTTTATTAAAACCACTGTATCTCCATTTTGCAAAACAACTCCAAAACAATCTTTGTGGATATCAGTTGAAGCATCGTTCTCATGGTCACCTGTTGCTCTTGCCCAAACCAGTCTTTCTTCATCCAAATACATCAGATCCAAATTATCGCTGGCCCAGCTTTCATTTCGCAGTCTGTTCAGCATGCGCCAGGAGACAACTTGTACTGCCGGCCATTCACTCCACATTGCTTCTGTTAAACAATTCCAGTGACTGCTTTCCAGTTCTTCTTTTTTTTCTATCTGAGCCAAACATTTACTGCAAACCAACAGACAATTTTCTTCATTACTATGTTCTTGCGGAGGTATCCGATAAATGCTTAAGCTATTTTCTGATTTGCATAACTCACATTGATTACTGCTTCGTTTCATCAGCACTTCTTCTAATTTCATTTTTATATTTTAACTATTACTTATGTACTGGATTTTGTCAACTCATTATTTATTGTCCGCCATATATTCAACGGGTTTTCATTCTTTAATTCTTCGGGCAATAAATCATTGCTCCAGTTTTGAAAACAAAGGGGACGTGCAAATCGTTTTATTCCATCAGCCCCTACAGCAGTAAACCGGGAATCGGTCGTAGCCGGAAATGGCCCGCCATGGTGCATACTCAAACAAACTTCTACACCCGTTGGCACACTGTTTAAAATGAATCGTCCGCAAATATTTTTTACAGCTTCAACGAGTTCATCATTATTTTTTAAATCCGGTTCAGTAGCCATCAACGTTGAAGTGAGTTGCCCTTCCAGCTGTTTTGCTACTTCTATCATTTCATTCATATCCTGGCAACGGATAACTAATGAATATGGGCCAAATACTTCCTGATGCAAAACAGGGTTGTTAATGAATGCCTGCCCGCTGGCTGTAGCAACTGTTGGCAACCCTTGATTTTCATTTAATGCTATTTCAGAAATCGCAATAACTTCAACATCATTTTGAGATAATGCTGCTTCTTTTTTTATCGAAAATGATTTTGCAATTCCACTATGAAGCATTGTACCGGGTGCAATCTGTTTTATTTCATTTCCTAAATCATTTATAAAAATTTTCAAAGCCTCACTTTCTATTCCGATTATTAAACCGGGATTCGTACAAAACTGACCAACACCCATTGTAATAGAAGCTGCATACATTTTTGCTATTCCATTTGCTTCATTAGTTATTTTTTCAGGTAAAAGAAAAACAGGATTGATACTTCCCATTTCAGCAAATACGGGAATTGGTTCTTTCCGTTGATTAGCCCAATCGAATAATTGTTTACCGCCAAGATAGGATCCGGTAAATCCAACTGCTTTTGTATGATGATGTGTAATCAATGCTTTTCCAACTTCAAATGATGCGCCATGCACATGAGCAAAAATTCCTTTCGGCATTTTGCATTTATCAACTACCCGCAACACGGCCTCTGCCACCATTTGAGATGTTTGTGCATGCGCAGGATGTGCTTTTATAATAACCGGGCAACCCGCAGCAAGAGCACATGCCATATCGCCACCAGCAGTAGAAAAAGCAAATGGAAAATTGCTAGCTCCAAAAACTACAACCGGGCCCAATGGTACCAGCATTTTTCGTAAATCAGGTTTGGGTGGAGTTTTATCAGGAATAGCAGTATCAATTCTTGCTTCCAGCCATTCGCCAGTTTCACAAGCAGCAGCATAAGAATTTAATTGAAAAATTGTTCTCCCTCTCTCACCACGCAATCTTGCCTCGGGTAAATTTGATTCACTCATTGCAAGCTGAATCAATTTATCGCCGCATGATTCGATCTCTACAGCAATTGCCCGCATAAAATTGGACCGTTGCTTCAAACTCATTTTTCGATAGAGATGAAATGCATCCCATGATTGCTGCATTATAATTTCTATCTCAGTGATGCTTGTGTCGTTGAACATTGAAAATTGTTTATTGTAAGTTTGGTCTTGATGAAATTCCATCATTAATTATTTTTAAAACCCGGATCCTCTCCTCCCCTTCCAAAACCAATCTGGGTGCTCTTACATATTCACTACCGATGCCTGTTTGCATAGCAGCCAGTTTTATATATTGCACCAATTTTGGATGAATATCTAATTCGAGTAAAGGCATAAACCAACGATAGATTTTTGTCGCTTCATTAATTTTTCCGGCTTTTACCAAATTATAAATGGCTACAGTCTCTTTTGGAAATGCACAAACCAAACCTGCAACCAAACCATCTGCTCCCAGGCATAGCTCTTCTACGGTCAATGTATCCACGCCGCATAATATTTTAAACCGATCGCCAAAACGGTTAATCAATCTTGTTACATTTGTTACATCTCTTGTACTTTCTTTAATAGCGGTAATATTTTTACAACCTTGTAATTCGGCAAACATATCGAGTGTAATCTCAATTTTATAATCAACAGGATTATTATAAATCATAATTGGCAAATCAGTTGATGCCGCAACAGCTTTAAAATAAGTTACCGTTTCTCTGTCATCCGATTTATAACGCATGGGTGGTAACAACATAATTCCATCAGCTCCCCATTTTTTTGCGTTCGCTGTTTGCTGTATAGCATCTTTTGTTGTGCTTTCAGCAATATTCAGGATAACCGGAATTTGTTCATTGAGATATTCAACAGAAAACTCAACCAGTTCTTCTTTTTCTTTTTCAGTGATTGTGCTTGCTTCACCCAATGATCCACCAAGAATAACCCCATGTACTCCCGCATCCAATTGTGCTTGTAGATTTTTTTCAAATAATGGTAAATCCAATTCATCATTGGCTGTAAAAGGTGTAAGTAATGCAGGAAAAACTCCTTTCCATTCAAAAGACATAGTTTATAAATTTAGTGAGGGGCAAAGTTAAGGTTTCTCAATTTTTATAAACATTAAATTTCAATCGTCCGAATGAACAGATTAATATTTACATTTATACATTCAATCAATTTGAATACAATTAAAATGAATAAGATGAAATATATGCTAAGCCTAAGTGCATTTTTTATTTTTACTTATGCAAATACACAACCCACACAAAAGCCACCACTTCACGGAAAAAACTGGATGGCTATTACTGGTAAACCATTAGCCGCAACGGCAGGTTCTAT
>JANPEU010000208.1:0-1981 GCA_031423175.1 Bacteroidota bacterium | reverse complement strand
TCAGAACCGCAGCCGCATCATCAAGCTGTTATTTGCAGTTGCTTTTTTTGTCATCATAGCACAATTATTTTATCTGCAGATCGTATCCGACTATCGTAGCCAGGCAGATGATCAGGCAATTCTTCGTAAAACAATTTATCCGTCAAGAGGAATCATTTTTGACCGGAACAGAAAAGCAATTCTTGATAATGCGCTATCATTTGATTTAATTACTACCCCATCCCAGTTAAAAGGGATTGACACATTCTTGTTTTGCCGTATTATGGATATTGATACAGCAACGTTCAGAAAAAAAATCCTGAACCTGATTATCAAAAATGGTTATGTAAGACCGGGTGTGTTTGAGGCATCTTTATCAAAAATAAAATTTGCCCGTTTACAGGAAAATCTTTTTCGTTTTAATAATGCATTTTATTTTCAGGAACGTCCAGTTCGCAGTTATCCTTATGAGGCGGCAGCAAATATATTTGGTTACCTGAGCGAAGTTGATAGTAATTTTTTGAAAAAACATCCGGATGAAGGTTATCAACCGGGGGATTATACCGGGTTTACCGGGGTGGAACGAAGCTATGAAAAAGCATTAATGGGTGAGAGAGGAATACAGATTTATTTAAGAGATAAAAACAATAAAGTAGTTGGGGCATTTAATGAAGGCAAAGAAGATGTGGAAGCTGTTGCAGGAAGTAATCTTTATACAAGCCTGGATATAGAACTACAGCAGTTGGGCGAAAAATTAATGACGAACAAAGTAGGTTCTATTGTTGCAATTGATCCAAGAACAGGGGGCATTATTGCTATGGTGAGCAGCCCGACATATAATCCATCTTATTTAACAGGAAGTGAAAGAAGAAAACATTTTTCTGAATTGTATGTTGATCCGAAACTCCCCTTATTGAATCGTGCAGTAAACGCCGCTTATTCACCGGGTTCAACTTTTAAAACATTGCAGGCACTCGTTGGATTACATGAGGGGGTGATAACTCCTGATTTCACGGTTTCATGTTCAGGTGCGTTTTATGGATGTGGCCATAGCAAGCCAATGGGCTGCCTTGATGTAGGAACCTTTGATTTACTAAATGCAATACGGCTTTCGGATAATACCTATTTCGCAACCGTCATGCAAAGGGTAATTAATAACCCTAAGTATCCAAGTGTTGACAGCAGCTTGCGGGCCTGGAATAATTATATGTACGACTTTGGACTCGGACATAAATTGGGCGTTGATATTCCAACAGAAAGAAGGGGGTATATTCCCACTCCTGAATACTATGATAAAGTACATGGAAAAGGGAAATGGGGTTATTGTAATTTTCGCTCAGTAAGTATTGGCCAGGGTGAAGTGGATGTAACCCCTATTCAGGTAGCTAATGAAATGGCATATATAGCCAATAAGGGTTGGTATTATATTCCGCATATCGTAGATTCTATACAAGAAGGGGATAAATTCGGATTGCTAAAAAAATTTAAAACGCCTAACCGTCCGATTGATATTTCTGAAGACATATTTGAAATAGTACACGAGGGTATGCAGCGGGTTGTTGATGGGGGAACTGGAGCAAATGCAAAAGTTCCCGGTATTGCAATATGTGGGAAAACGGGTACTGTAGAAAATTATTCCAGAGGAGTGAAACAACCTAATCATTCTTTCTTTTGTGGTTTTGCTCCAAGAGAAAATCCCCGTATCGCAATCATGTGTGTAGTGGAAAACAGTGGCAGGTTTGGTGGATCATATGCAGCGCCTATTGTAGGATTGATGATAGAAAAATATTTGAATGACACAATTGCTGCTAACAGAAAAGCTTTGGAAGAACGGATGACTGATTTGAATCTGATACCACCATTAATGCTTCAGAAATTGCGTCAGATGGATTCAATTAAAAGGGTAAAAGAAGAATTGAAAAATCTTAAAGACACCTTACAAGCTGAAATTGTGCCGGATGATGATGAATTGCAAAATGCAATTCAACCCACTAAAAATTCA
>JANPEU010000207.1:0-12212 GCA_031423175.1 Bacteroidota bacterium | reverse complement strand
TGTAACACCTGCGTTGTAAGTAAGCACATCAATCAAATCCTGCGATACAGGGTTAGTGCCATCAAAATCATCATACCATAATCCTATTGCGGCCAATGCTACACCAGCCACTGCTTGCAACTCAATAGTAACAACATCATCTTCCAGCCTTCTTCCATTAGGAAATCCATCCATGTTTGGAATATTTTGTAAAGATGTGCCTCCGTTATATGCAGGATTGGTTAATCCTAACACTGCTGCATTTACAATTCCGAGATTGCTGAAGTTTGGATCGTTTCTTTGTGTTGGAGGTACTGCCATATTTAAACGCAGCATATCACCACCATTGGGTAAAAAATTATTGATAAAAGGTTTTCCTGCTGCCAGTGGATTTCCACCTTTACCAGTTGCAAGTTGATAAGGCCTTAGATTCGGTACACCTGTATTAAAGATTGGCCATAGATCAACTGAACGTGGAGAATTTGCCGCAGGCAAAAGAAGGTTTCCAAAAATTGCATCATCCAGTGCAGTACCGGCTAATGCTGGATTTCCTTTCAAGCCATACAACCCGTTTTGAGTGTTGCCAAAACCAAAGGAACCCAATGAATTTTTTTGAATACGCAATGGAGCTAATGCAGGAACTGCACCACCAAATAATGCATTATCCATATAAAGGCCGAGTTCAGGATTGTAGAAATATTTTCCGAATGTGCTTAAGTATTCAAGATCCTGGTATGGCGTTAATGCATTCCATAAATCTTTTTTACCAATTGGTACAACCACTTCATTTGTTAATGGCATACCTAATCTTGATACCTGAACCCATGGGCCCTGGTGTGATTCGGTTCCATAATAATCATCCGGATTTAATACTCTTATTTTCTGGCGGCTGGCAGAAGCCCAAACACCAACAACATAATTGGGATCCAGGATATTAGCAGCCTGTGCAACTGACTTGCCATCTTTTTGCAACGTAGAAATATCAACCTGTATGGCGATAGTAGAAACATTCAGGCATTTTAAACCATCAATAGATGGTTGTGTTCCTGGTGTAGTGCGGGGTGCATCACCCAAATCAAATACGCCACCCAGATCAACAAAGAATGGATCATCTGAAGTACCACAAAAAACTTTTTCACCCGTATTAGCTGTTGTTATGGCGCTTTGAATTAATGATTCATAGCTGGGTGCATTTAAACCGACCGGTGAACTGATAGAACGGGGGCCAATATTTGGCGGAGGTACAACACCATTTGTAACAATTGTGCTGAACTTCTTACCACCATTCATACTTCTTTCCAGGGTATAAGTGGTTTTCAGGTTTTGTTTTCCCAAACGGATATTAAAAAACGTTGTTGGGTCTTCATTTTTTTGATTGAACGTAAAACGGTAAATAATATCATCACCTTTTGTTCCTACATTATTATCAACATGAATTTCATAGCGGATGTTTTCACCGAAAGAATAATAATTAGGCCCGCCCTGTGGTAATTGTCCCGGAACATAACATGCAATGATTGTTATCTTGTTTGGATTATCCGGACTGCGGAAGGCATACAGATCCGTATTGTCAGCAAGCGGATCATTTGAAATTAACGGTGCTTCTCGATGGCTTGATGCAAATGCCCCGATCGGGAACATATTTACAAGCATCGCAACCATCATAATGGAAGCGTAGATCTTTTTTTTCATAAATGTTTTTGTTTTGAAATGAATTAAACATTCCGGATTTATTAAAAGCTGGCTTGTACACCGGAATAAATTGTAATAAGCAGCTTACTATTTCAAGGGGCAGGGATTGTACGGTGGTTTTTTATCAGAATGGATCGGTAATGGCTAATGTTTAACACTGATCAGTTTTTTAAATACGGTAGAATTGCTCTGACGGATTTTTAGGATGACAGAATATTTCTTTTGAAAGGCGGATTTTTTAAAATATTCAGAAAGAATACTAGCCTTACTTCGTAACAAATGATGAGTGTAAACGTTTGCTATACAGCGGATAGAAATAATTGAACTTAAATAAAGGGAAAAACTTAATTTCACCGCGTTTTAAGTCAGGATTTGATCGTCCCGAAAGGCTTATCATTGCACCTTTAAACAGCAATTTCAATAATATTAGATGAAGGCTCTCACAATCATTACAGACCCGGTTTATATTCCAAAAACCGAATATACCCGGTACGAAAAATTTTGGCTTCGTTATATCAATGATCCAAGAGATTTACCGTTTATTCATTTGCTCACCGGAATTCATTTAATGGTGTTGCCTGCTGCGGTAATATTATATACTCCTTTATTGCAGGGCTGGTACTGGCTGCTGCTGTATATCCCTTATTTCTACGTCTCTCAATTATATTTTAAAGGCCGGTTTGGTTTAATGCTGCATTGCATCAGCCACCGTAAATTATTTAAGAAAGGATATATGTGGATTTATGATTGGATTATCTGGGCTATCTGTCCTTTTTTTGGCCATACTCCCGAAACATATTTTGTACATCATATGGCTATGCACCATGTAGAGAATAACGATGTGGATGATGCAAGCAGTACCATGCCTTATCAACGAGATAGTCTTGTTGGGTTTCTAAAATATGTAACACGTTTTTTGGTGATGGGCTTTGTTGATACATTTATGTATTTGTTTAGCCGCAAAAGAAAAAAATTTTATATGCGTCTGACTGCCGGTGAAATTTCATTTTATATTTTTTGTGTTGCCATGTGTTTTGTAAATCTGAAAGCCACACTCTGGATATTTATCATACCGTTTGTATTTGCAAGAGTTGTGATGATGCTGGGCAACTGGGCACAACATGCTTTTGTAGATGAAAAAGACCCCGATCATAATACGATCAATTGCATAAATACAAAATACAATCACACCTGCTGGAATGATGGCTATCATGCCGTACATCATAACCGCCCCGCAATGCACTATACCGAAATACCTGTTGAGTTTTTAAAAAGCAAAGACGATTTTGCAAAGAATAAAACATTCACCTTCGATGGTATTCATTACCTGCACATTTTTTTATGGCTGATGACGAAACGGTACGATAAGCTGGCAGACAATCTTGTAAACATCAACAATACATTTTCCAGCACGGAAGAAGTGATTGCTTTGATGAAAGAGCGAACAAGAAAATTAGTTTGAAAAAATGATAAAGGCTCCAACTGGAGCCTTTATCATTTTAAGTGAAAAATTGTTATTCTTTCTTCACCCCAATCACCGGCAAAGTCTTTTCATGAATCAACTGATTAAGTTTTACCACATCCTCACTCATTATCTTTTTCAGCTTGTTCAGTTGCTCATCAATCAAAGGAGCTAATTCATTATACGCATCTTTGGTTTGTTTAGATGGCGCCGATTGTCCGGCAGCCGATGCATTATAAATACTTGATAATTTATCATCCAGTTTTATCGGGTAATTTAAAACATCCTGTCCGCTCTTTGCTTTTGTTTGATGCAATGCATCTTCAACCGCAGTCATTTGTTTATTTACTGTATCAATTTGTGTCTTCACTTCTTTCGGTAAATCTTTTCCAACTCTTGCACTGAAATCATTCATCTGCTGACGTACCTCACGGATATTTTTGATAGCCTTCATTATTTCAGAAGATTTATCGCGGATCGTAATGAGATGGTTAAACTGATCTTCATATTCTGCAAGTGTAGTTTTATAATTAGGATCAGCAAGTATTGTAAAAGGAATTTCTGTGGAATCGTTACCTGATTTTATTTTTGCAAAATAATTTCCCGGTGCAGCTTTTGGTCCACCAACAAATCCATTCCACAATATCAATCCTTCTACTCTTTCTGCAACAGGATAAAGCATATCCCACTCAAACTGGTTCATTCCTTTGTTCACATCAACCTTATTTTCTTTTGACGAAGTAGAAAATAATTTAATTGTTTTCCTGTTTTTATCCATCACATCCACAGAAAGTTTTGTGGAGTCTGTTACACTTTTCATATAAAAATTAATTAAAACTCCGTTTGACGGATTAGTACCAACATTGCGTTGTGGTGCTGCCGGGCCAAATCCACCACCACCCCTTCTTCCACCGCCAGGCATACGGTAAGCAGGGTTTACATTAAACAAATGAAGATTCTTATTTAATATATCAGCATTTTTTTGCTGCACTACAGTTAAATCATCCAGTATATAAATACTTCTGCCCTGCGTGCCAACGATGAGGTCATTATTTTTAATTGCAAGATCAGTGATTGGAACTTCAGGTAAATTCAGTTGAAAAGATTTCCAGTTGGCTCCGTCATCATAAGAAATATACATTCCGTATTCTGTGCCGGCATATAATAATCCCTGCTTTTTTCTATCGGCACGCAAAGCTCTTGTAAAATGCAGAGAAGGAATTCCATTTACAACCAGTTTCCATGTTTTTCCGTAATCTTCAGTTTTATAGATATAGGGTTTGAAATCATCCGACTTATATCTTGTACCAATAAAATAAGCTGCACCTTTTTTATACGGATCCACTTCTATACAATTCCACATCATCGCCTGGGGGCAATCTTTCGGTGTTACATTTTCCCAATTCTTTCCTCCATCCTTACTTACATGTATCAATCCATCATCACTGCCAGTCCACAATAAATCTTTTTCCACCCAACTTTCTGTTGCGGTGAAAATGGTACAATAATATTCTACACTTGTATTATCCTGCGTTATTGGTCCGCCACTCGATGCCTGTTTCTTTTTATCATTAGTAGTAAGATCGGGTGAAATCATCTGCCATGTTTTCCCTTCATCTTCCGTTGAAAATAAATGATTGCCGGCGGTATATAATTTTTTTGGATTATGAGGCGAAAAGAAAATAGGGAAGTTCCATTGAAAACGGTACTTGGCTGCTTCAGCGCCGGCGCCCATATTATCAATTGGCCATACATTTATTGCACGGCTTTCTCCTGTTCGATGGTCAAGGCGTTGTAGCGATCCCATATAATTTCCTCCATAAGTAATATCATAATTCAGCGGATCTGCAACCACATAACCACTCTCACTTCCGGCTGTATTTTCCATATCAGCAGCGGTAATAGATGAACCATACGTACGACTCTTAATTCTAAAAGCACTGTTATCCTGCTGACCACCCATGATACGATATGGAAATGCATTGTCTGTACTTACACGATATACCTGTACTGTTGGTTGATTTAAATAAGTACTCCAGTTATTACCTCCATCAAAACTTACCTGAGCACCGCCATCATCTGCCACTATCATTCTGTTGCCATCTTCCGGATCAATCCACAAGTCATGATGATCACCATGCGGTGTATTGATGGATTGAAAAGTTCTGCCACCATCATTGCTTCTCATAAAACTAACATTAGGACAGTACACACGGTTTTCATTTTTGGGATCCACAAAAACTTTTGTATAATACCATGCACGTTGGCGGATATTATTATCGCTGCATGTTAATGTCCATGTTTCTCCACCGTCGGCACTCATATACAAACCGCCATCTTTGTTTTCTATGATGGAATATATTTTATCTGTGTTTGATGGAGCAACTGCCACACCAACGATTCCCCATGCTCCTTTAGGTAATCCTTTATTTGTTGAAATGTTTTTCCAGGTTTCTCCGCCATCAGTACTCTTCCATAAGCCACTTCCATCACCACCACTTTCCAGACTATATGGAGTTCTTATTAACCTCCATGTACCAGCATAAAAAACATTTGGATTACCCGGTTCCATTACAAGGTCACTTGCACCGGTTTGATTATTTATAAATAAAGTTCGCTTCCAAGTTTTACCACCATCGGTAGTTTTATAAATCCCACGTTCATCATTTGGCCCAAACAAATGTCCCATTACTGCTACCCAAACTATATCCGGATTTTTTGGATGAATAACAATACGTATAATGTGACGGCCATCTTTCAGCCCGATATTTTTCCAGCTCTTGCCTCCATCCTCACTTCTCCACATGCCGCCGAGACCTTCACTTACATTTCCACGCATACTATTTTCACCTTCAGCCGCATACACAATAGTTTCATCGGATGGAGCAACGGCAACTGCGCCAATAGAGCTTCCAAAAAATTTATCGGAAATATTATTCCAGTTGCTTCCTCCATCAGTGGATTTCCAAACCCCACCACCTGTAGCACCGAAGTAAAATGTGTTTTTATTTTTATAACTGCCGCCAACTGCTGCGCTGCGTCCTCCGCGGAAAGGGCCTATCAAACGATATTTTGTATTTGAAAAAAGTTGCTCTTCTTCATTTGAAGACGCGGAAACAGGAGTCGCAACTTTTTGTTTTTGTGAAAATGAGATAAAGGCAAGGCTTGTAAAAGCAAGAACTAAAAAAATTTTTCTCATGAGTTTTTGGTGTTAAGAAAATGAAGTTAAGGATTTACCTTATATAATAAAACCATTTTGATAAATGGAGTTTGCCTCAGTTTGAAATCCCGAACAATCGGAAACTTGTCATACCGAAACGGTGAAATTAAAGAATCATTCTTCTTTAAGAAAAAGTAGTTGAGGTAGCTCAAACTGTTTCGACGGTATGAGATACCTCGCTTAGATTCTTTTCCCAAAGGGATGCCTTTGGCAAAATTCGAATGCTAATAACAGTACCGCTCAGTATGACAATACTCTGATGTATTGATGATTTTATAATAAATTCAAAAGAATAGATTACTAAAGCTAAATGTATGTTTTATGAGAAAAATGAATCATTACCTTTATCAAAATCAAACTGAATGAATTCCTTTTCTATAAGCGGCAATCTTGTTGATGTTCATCAGAAAAAAATTTATCCTGCGGAGATAACTGTGAAAGCTGGACATATTAAAACTGTTAAACCATTCAACCAATCAACTAATCAACCACTCAACTTTATTCTCCCTGGATTTATTGACAGCCATATTCATATTGAAAGTTCGATGCTGGTTCCGTCGGAATTTGCAAAGCTGGCAGTTGTACATGGCACTGTTGCAACCGTAAGCGACCCACATGAAATAGCCAATGTATGCGGAATGAAAGGGGTGGAGTTCATGATTGAAAATGGAAAAACAGTTCCATTTAAATTTTATTTTGGTGCACCAAGCTGTGTGCCGGCTACAAATTTTGAAACGGCAGGTGCTGAATTAAATGTTGAGCAGGTAACCGAATTACTGGCAAGCGATGATATTTATTATTTGAGTGAAATGATGAATTTTCCGGGTGTGTTGAATGGTGATGAAGAAGTGATGAAAAAAATAAATACAGCGCATAAATTAAATAAACCAGTGGATGGTCATGCGCCGGGATTGAGAGGTGAACAAGCCCGTCTTTATATAGAAAGAATCTCTCAACAACCAGACTCTGAAGTCCCCCCTTCGGGGGGATTTAGGGGGGCTACCGACCACGAATGTTTTACAAAAGAAGAAGCATTGGATAAATTAAAATATGGGATGAAGATTATTATTAGGGAAGGAAGTGCTGCCAAAAATTTTGAAGCATTGATTGATTTGTTAAATGAATATGATGACAGAATAATGTTCTGTAGTGATGACAAACATCCGGATAGTTTGGTGGAAGGGCACATAAATGACTTATGTGCAAGAGCAATTGCAAAAGGGATTGATCTATATAAAGTATTAAATGCTGCATGTGTAAATCCGGTGAATCATTATTCATTAGATGTTGGTTTATTAAGAGAAGGGGATTCGGCAGATTTTATAGTCGTAAAAGATTTGAAAAAATTTGAAGTAGTAAAAACATACATTAATGGTGAGTTGGTGGCAGAAAATGGTCAATCTGCAATCAGCAGCCGGCAGTCTTCACTCATCAACAATTTTTCATGCACTAATAAGAAGAGTGAGAATTTTATAATTAAATGGATCAACGAAAAAGAAATTCCTGTTATTGAAGCATTAGATGGACAGCTTATTACAAGTAAGCTTTTTGTTAAACCAAAAATTATAGATGGTAAAATAGAAAGTGATATTAAAAATGATATTTTAAAAATAGTGGTTGTCAATCGTTACAAGGATGCCCCCATTGCAAAAGCATTTATTAAAAATTTTGGCATTAAGAAAGGGGCTATCGCTTCTTCTGTTGCACACGACAGTCACAACATTGTTGCAGTAGGCGTTGATGACGAAAGCATTTGCAAAGCAGTAAACCTTGTGATCGAAAAGCAAGGTGGGGTAAGCGCAACCTCACCCCAACCCCTCTCCAAAGGAGAGGGGCTTAACTCTCTGACAAAAGAAATGATACTTGCACTCCCTGTTGCCGGATTGATGAGTAATGAAGATGGATATAAAGTAGCTACTGCTTATACAGCTATTGATAAAATGGTAAAAGAAGAATTGGGCTCGACACTTACTGCTCCTTTTATGACTCTTTCTTTTATGGCCTTATTGGTTATTCCTCATCTCAAACTAAGTGATAAAGGATTGTTTGATGGCGACAGTTTTCAACTTATCTGATATTTTACTTAGTACTTCTCCTATTTCTCTGCAAATTTTCACATTTCTTTTTTAACTAAAAGGGTATTGGCGGCATCATATATACAGACAAACGAAAACAAACCGTTGAAGAAAAGATAAAGTGAATGAAAGATTAGAATTGTTTACTGTAAAGCTCAGGTTATGAAAAAGCCACTACAAATCACCGCCACACTCGACAAGCCAACCTTACTGGAAGACATGGTAGAAAAATTGGCAGACAGAAGAATTGATTTTGGTTACTGCAATATTGCCGTACCAGATGATTTAAAAGCAATTGATACATCTACTACTGAAACATATGTAAGCGGAACGGTTGGAATAAAATACTGGGATGAAGATATCAATATGCCATTTATTACCTGTTTCCTTTTTACCTGCATAAAAGGGAAAGAAAAACCGTATAAGCTGGAATGGGCTATTTCTCTTTCTTAAAATAAAATTCACCGCTCTATTTCCTCCATTTACCGGAAATCTTACACAAATCACCCATTCACTATTCTCTATTCAATACTTGCCTTTAGCTTTGTATCAAATTGAAAGCAATGAATGATTTTGAAAAAAGATGGGAAGAGAAAAAGCAACGCTGGGAAAGTAAAATACAAAACAATCAACGGCACGGACATGTTTTTACAGGTCTAATTATTTTATTAATTGGCGTTGCTGCATTATTAAAAGCATTAAATGTTTTGTTACCTCATTGGCTTCTCAGTTGGCCCATGCTTATCGTTATTATCGGAATCTTTACTGGTATTAAATCTGGTTTTCGCGGCAGTAGTTGGATATTGATGGTATTGTTTGGTGGTATATTTCTCAGCGGACAGATTATTCCGGATTTAAGTGCAAGAAAATTTATCTGGCCTGCCATTTTAATAATTCTTGGAATCGTATTTATAGTAAGACCACAAAGTGGAAACTGCAATAGAAAAGAAAGGGCTGAAAAAAAAACTTCGTCATTTAGCAATATAGAAGAAGCAACCGTTGTAGATGAATCGCAAAACTCCAAAGAAGATTTTTTAGATACTACTTCTATATTCGGCGGGATAAAAAAAAATATTCTATCCAAAAATTTTAAGGGGGGGCAGGTAACCAATGTCATGGGCGGCTCCGAATTAAACTTCACCCAGGCGGATATTAAAGGTGAAGTGACTATTCAATTAACCCAGGTTTTCGGTGGAACAAAAATTGTTGTGCCATCTGACTGGGATGTAAAATCGGACATTGTAGCCATCTTCGGCGGTATTGAAGATAAGCGTACAATGGAAAACAATAACATTAATCCGGGTAAAGCATTGGTATTAAAAGGTACCAGCATTTTTGCCGGCATTGAAATAAGAAACTTCTGATTTTTATTACCAATAATATAAACTGCTTTTATGAACTGGTATCTTGTAAAAATTGTTTTCCAGATTATTTGTGGCAATACCAGCGAATCGCAATTTGATGAACAGCTTCGGTTGATTGCAGCTACAGATAAAGACGAGGCGTTTTATAAAGCTAAAAAATATGGAGAAAGCGAAGAGGATATTTTTTTTAATAACAAACAGCAACAAGTTCAGTGGAAATTTATTAACGTAAGTGAATTATATAAACTGGGTGAAATGATTGACGGAGCTGAACTTTTTTCCAGAATAGAAGAAAGAGGGAATGCAGATGCATATATAGAAACGGTAAACAGAAAAGCAGCAGGCATTATTCAATCCGATTCTCATCAACTATTACAATTGGTATAAGCAGCATGTCAGCATCACCACTATCATCGAATCGGTTTAAAATTATCTTCAGCATTGTATGGCTTCTTTTATTATGCGATCATGCAGCATTGTTGTACTGGTATGGTTTTAGTTTTCGGGTTGCCGCAATTGATTCGTTCGTAGGCGTAACACATCTTGTGCTCGCAAGTTTATTGCTGATAAATACGTTGCGGTTTTATTTGCCACAGAAAGAACGGTTTATTCATTTGATTGGTTGGTGTATTTTTCTTACTGCTATTATTATTATTTTAAATCGCTGGGCACTCACTTCATTTCTCCGCCAGGATGAAGTCTATCTTGCTTTTTTTGATCATTCTTTAATTATACGCATCAGTTTTTATTTTTTATTAATAGCCTGTGTTGCACTCATGAGTGTAATTTGGTACAGCAGAGTAGATGCTGATGAAAAAGATAAACGCAAACAGAGTTTAGAAAAACTGGCAAAAGATGCTGAACTCTTTAAACTACGTCAGCAGCTACAGCCCCATTTTTTATTCAACAGTTTAAATTCTATCAATGCATTGATAGGATCCAAACCAGAAGAAGCACGGAAAATGGTGCAGCAGCTTTCAGATTTTTTGCGGGGCACACTTAAAAAAGAAGAACATCAATGGGTAAGCCTGAAGGAAGAAATGCAATACCTTCAATTATATCTTGATATTGAAAAAGTAAGATTTGGAAACAGGCTTTCCACCCGAATCGAATTAGCTGAGGATGCAGAGAATTTGAAATTGCCTGCATTATTGCTGCAACCTATTGTTGAAAACGCAATTAAGTTTGGATTGTATGATACAACGGGTGACACCATAATACAAATCGGTGCAAGTAAAATTGATGATAAATTAATAGTAGAGGTAAAGAATCCTTTTGATCCTGAAACAGCATCTCCGCAACAGGGTACGGGTTTTGGATTAAAATCTGTTCAAAGAAGACTGTCACTTTTATTTGCCCGCAATGATTTATTAAAAACAACTGCAAAAGAAAATATATTTATCACAACTGTTACAATTCCGCAAAATGTATAAAGTAATAATCATAGATGATGAGCCGCTTGCAAGAAGTATTGTAAAGGAATATTTACAAAAAAATGGTCAACTCCAATTAATGCAGGAGTGTGGTGATGGGTTTGAAGGCGTAAAAGCTATTCAGCAACATAATCCCGATTTAATTTTTTTAGATATTCAAATGCCAAAGATTAACGGATTTGAAATGCTTGAGCTGATAGATAATCCACCCGCCGTAATTTTTACAACAGCCTTTGATGAATATGCTATAAAAGCATTTGAGGCGCATGCAATCGATTATTTATTAAAGCCATTTAATCAGGAGCGGTTTGATAAAGCCGTAAAGAAATGGATTGATCAAAAAAATAAAACGACATCAAACGGAACTAAAGAGTTATTGGAGATTCCATCCCTTTCACCATCTCAAACACAACGCATCGTAATAAAAGATGGAAGTAAAATAAAAATCATCCCGGTTCATGAAATTTTTTACCTGGAAGCTGCTGATGATTATGTAAAGGTTCATACAAAAGAAGGTTATTTTCTGAAAAGTAAAACCATGAATCATTTTGAACAAGTATTGGATGCAAACCAGTTTGTTCGTTCACATCGATCTTACATCATCAACATAACTCAGATTACAAGAATAGATCCTTACGAAAAAGATAATCATGTTGCCATTTTAAAATCAGGGGTTAAAGTACCTATCAGCCGCGGCGGATATGGAAAAGTGAAAGAGGTACTGGGTTTGTAACGATAGGTTGTGATCTATCAATTAATTTTTTCTCTATTCAACGGGTAAAAACACCAGCCTTTTTATAAAAGGCTTTAAAACGGCATTTGATTATTTTTTTTCAGAAGATTTTATCTACATTTAGAGACTAGATAGCCTGGGTAGGGTTATTGCTCCGAACAATTGAAAACACCCACGTCCCTTTTCCTTGAAAAGTCTTTAACGCTTTCATCAACAACTGTTATGAAGAAAAACAAAACCTGTTTTGGCATGTT
>JANPEU010000206.1:0-26667 GCA_031423175.1 Bacteroidota bacterium | reverse complement strand
CCTTTTGATCCGGCTTATATCATTGTCATAGTTACTATTGGCGAAATAAAATATTTAGGGTGTTTGCCACAATTAGTTTTATCCCGTCAATCATTTTCTTCATCTAAAATTTTTTAACATGAAACTTTTAACCAACGGCTTAACACCGAAATGGATTTTAGTATTAAGCCTTTCGCTTTTTGTTTTTATTTCCTGTCAAAAGGGAACAAAAGATTTTCCGGCACAGCAGGAAAGCTCATCATTAGCACAAAGAGATACACTACAAAACGGTAATAACGGTAATAACGGTGAGAACGGCCATCTAAACCAAACGAAAACATTTTCATCTGATGTAGTTGTACGCTGGCTCAATATGCAATTGGATATGTTGCGTGTTCCATTAGCTCCGTTTACCGGCACTCAGGCGGCCAACCGGGCATTGGCTTATTGTGGTATTGCTACTTATGAAGCAGTAGTACCGGGTATGCCTGCTTATCAAACACTCGGTGGTCAATTAAATGATTTTGCTGGAATGCCTGTGGCTGAATCCGGCAAAGCATATCATTGGGCAGCAAGTGCCAATGCTGCACTGGCAGAAATGAACAGGAAACTTTTTCCAACTACATCTCTTGCAAACAAAGCCAAAATTGATGATCTTGAAAATACTTTGCAGGCAATTTATGCAGGTGAAACAGATGCAGCAACATTAGCCCGTTCTGTTGCTTTTGGAAAAGGCGTAGCAGGTAGCGTTTTTAAATGGGCATCACTTGATGGTTCTGGAAATGCAAATGCTCCTTATGTTCCCGCACCTCAATTTATTGGTCCTGGTTTTTGGGTGCAATCTCTTAGAGCAGCCCCTTTCCCTCCCCTGGCAACTACACCTCCCAACTTTCCGCAAGCAACCAATCCTTATGCAAGTCAGCTCAGGCTGATAACACCTGATGTAGCAAATGGGACAGCACTTGAGCCACCGCCTGCTTATTCAATTGATCCTGCTTCCCCATTTTTTGCAATGGTTAAAGATGTACATGCTAAATCGAAGGCCCTTACTCCGGCGCAAATAGCAATGGCTATTTATCATCGTGATGCACCCGGCTATCCTGGCGGCGGGCATTTTGTTGCAATACTTTCCCAGGTATTAGTGAAAGCTGGTTCAATGCTGGACGTTGCAGCTCTTGCTTATGCAAAAACAGGGATAGCATCTTTTGATGCACTTACAATTTGCTTTGTAAATAAATATACTTACAACCTGGTTCGGCCTATTAATTATATCCGCAATGTTATTAGAGATACAACATGGAATGCGTTGATTGTTACACCCGGCCATCCTGAGTTTCCATCTGCACATGCAGTTAATGGTGCAGCTATTGCATCCATGCTTACAGATGTGTTGGGAGATAATTTTAATTTTACAATTAATACCTATGCATATTTAGGATTGCCTGCACGCAGTTATAATTCATTTCATCAAATGGCAAAAGAAATGTCTGATAGCAGGGTATTTGGTGGCATTCATTACCAGGCTTCATGTGATAAAGGTTTGTTGCTTGGTGAAAAAGTGGCGCAGAATATTTTGAGCAAAGTAAAATTTTTAAAAGATTAAATATCTGTTACAAAACAAGATCGCCAACAAAATATCTTTCAATCGTGAAAGAGGACTAAGATGATACAGCAAGTGCCGGGCAAGATTAAACGTACAGGTTTGCATTGTACCGGCACTATTTATAGAGCAATTATAATACTTAAAGCACAGTTTACAACAGTAGTTCAGGTGAGTCAATTCATGCAGGTCAAATGGATTAACATCACTCCTTACAATAAATTAATAATAAACAAAAACCAAAACAAAATGAAAACATTTTTTTCAAAAAAATTACTCGTTTTATTAATTGCTGCTTTTGCAATTGTTTTATTTGCATGCAAAAAATCCTACAATACCACGGCCACCCCGGGCACTGGATTGGCAACCGCTCCTGAAACAAAACCCCAATATAACAATACAAGCTTTGGGGTTTACAAAGGTGTGGTCATTGGCTCCACAGGAACCATCGTATTCAAGATTAACAACGGTGACAATGTAATAAAAGGTTACCTGTCCATAGACAACATAAAGGATACTTTATCTACCACGCAGACCCTGGTAGCAGGACAAGCAATAAACAATGTAAGATTTACAGGGCGCATCTCCTCAATGACACTCAGTGTAAATGCGGATGGCAGTAATGCAACCCTTTCAAACATCAGCATCACGGGGCATAACAATGTTACGATTTTTATCATCCATGAAAACTCCACTAAGCAGGTCTTTTGCTACGAAGGAACTTATAGCGGCAACCTTTCAGGGACTCTTAATTGCACACGGGTGGGTATAAATAATGGCGACACCGCTTATGTACTTACAAAGGTGAACGACACACTTTTCGTACAGGGATTTGGACAAGTCAACAATAATAGTATAAACATAAGTCTGGCTACACCCTTCGCTATTCAAGGTAGTTTTTCAGGAAATAATTTTAATGGCACATGGAGTTGGACAAATATTGGCACAGGAATATTTGCCTGCAACAGAACCTTCTGACAAATCCCGGCCTGGTTAGATATTCAGCAATTAAAAAAAATCTGTGCTTAAATAAATAACTACTCATTTTTTAAAACCAAAGACGAAATGAAAAAAATAATTGAAAAAAAACTATCTGCGTTCATTCTCACAACGATTGGAATATTTTCAACATTAATTATAAATGCACAATGGCAGAAAAAAGCCAGTGGTTTTCCCACTCTCAACAGGGGCCTTGTTGAATTAATAGCTGTCGGCAATAATGTGGCCTGGGGAATTGCCGGGGATGCATTTAATCCAGTATGGGAAGTCGCGCCAATCAATGATTTTACACGAACCACTGATGGGGGCGATCATTGGACGGCAGGAAAGATTAACGCTTTTCCTGATTTTTCTTTAGTTGGCATAGCCCCATTAAGCGCCACACTTTGTTATGGAAGCCTTGCAAATTTTGATAACGGCATTTCAAAAGTTGTTAAAACAACAGATGGCGGAATAACATGGACAGAACAACTGAATTATAATTTCGGGGAAGCATTCAGTTTCTTCGCTGACATTTATTTCTTCAATGCAAATGAAGGACTCGTCTTTGGCGACAAAAGCAATGGGTACCTTACCATTTTTACTACGCAGGATGGTGGAAGCCATTGGACAAGAGTACCCGAGGCAAACATGCCAGCAGCATTACCCGACGAATGGAGTTATGTTTTTTCAGCAGAAGGAATTGGAAATAATTTCTGGACCGTAAGTGGGGCAGGCCGTATCTGGAAAACAACTGACAAAGGATTGCATTGGAATGCATACGAAACGGAGCAAACATATATAGAATTCAGTAACCTGAAAATGCGTGATGCATTGCATGGCTTATGGGGAGTGCATGGGGAACTATACCGAACCAATGATGGAGGTATTACCTGGACAGATGTAGAATATTCCGGAACATGGTTTACCAATGATCTTGCGTATGTTCCCGGCACTGCTTCAACTTATGTAAGCACAGGAGGCCATGATTTTCCGGGATACGCTGAGAACGGCTCATTGCATGGTATTGGCACGTCCTATTCTGTTGATGATGGCAACACATGGATTACTATAGATACAGCAGTGGAACACCTGTCCCTGGCAATGGTTAATACTTACACAGGCTTTACAGGTGGTATTAATACAAACGCTTCAAATGGAATTTTTAAATACAATGGGTCAGCACTTGGTTATTCCTGTGGAAATAATCTTACTTCAATGTGTCACAATGGAAAGACAATATGTGTTGCGAATGCAAGTATAGCAAACCATCTTTCGCATGGAGATGCATTGGGAGCATGCACACCTGTAACAGGCCTGCTGTCAAATAAACCTGTTGCAAAGATTGAAACAATAAAAACCAAATCACAATATCAACAATATCAATTAAATAATTATCCCAACCCCTTCTCACAATCCACCACCATCATTTACTCAATTCCTCAAGCCGGAATAGTATCACTGAAAATATATGATATGATGGGAAGGCTAATAAAAACTTTAGTGAATGCGAAAGTAGCAGTAGGAAATTATAATATTCAATGGAGTGTAAATAATGAAAAAGGGAAAAAAATACCGGCAGGAATTTATTTTTTGAGGATGCAGGAGGGGAATTATTCGGAAACGAAGAAGCTTATGGTCATTAAATAACTATACCATGAAAAAGAACTTGTTGATCGTATTTATTGTAGTCTTTTTTATCTCCTGACAAAAGGAAATATTAGTTATTAAATAAAACATCATAAAACTTAAGCAAAATGAAAAAGCTATACAATTACTTCGCCCTATTTGCTTTTACGATTTTCACAACCACATTGAACCATGCCCAATCTTGTTTAAAGTGGAATAAATTTATTGGCGGCAACGATAATGATGCAGTAAGTACAGGCAGTGTTATTGCTCTGGCTGATGGTTTTCTTGCTTGTGGAACAGCTAATTCAAATGATCCAAAATTTAATGTTCCTTCCGAAAACAGTAATGATGCATTTATTGTAAAATACAACTCTAACGGCAATCTTATATGGAAACACACTTATGGAGGAAGTGGCGAAGATGGATTTAAAATGATCATTGCTGCTACCGATGGTGGATTTATTGGTATTGGGCATACTTCTTCTAACAATGGGGATGTGAATGGAAACCATGGTGCTGGCGATGCCTGGATTGTAAAAACAGATGCTGCAGGAAACTTGCAATGGCAAAAATGTTATGGCGGCAGCCGCGACGATTACGCACTTGTAATAGTCCCCGATCCTTCCGGTTATACTTTTACGGGTGCAGAAAGCTCCCGGGATGGAGGTTTTGCAAACAACTTCGGCGATTATGATGCATGGGTTGTAAAAATTTCATCTGCAGGAAATGTGGTTTGGCAATCAACTTATGGCGGTAGCAAATTTGATGAAGCAGGAGGGCTTACCCGCAATGATGATGGTACTTATATTTTTGCTGGCGCCACAACAAGCAATAATCAACAAGTAGGCAATACCCACGGCGGTTCTTATGATACCTGGGTAGTTAAGATAACTGGCAACGGATCCATTATCTGGAAAAAAGTTTATGGGGGTAAAGGTTATGATTATTGCAATGGTATGACCCGGACAACAGATGGAAATATCGTGCTGGGGCATGCCAGCAATTCTTCTGATGGTGATGTAAATGGAACCGGCTCATTTGTTGCCTGGCTTCTTAAATTAAATACTCAGAGCGGAGACGTGATCTGGAGCAGAACTTTTTCACCAAGCGGAATTGAATGGGGTTTATTTGGAATTTTTTCTACCTCGGATGGAGGAGTTGTTTGTCTGGGAGCCCAGGGAACAGTACCATATTCCAATTTCGATGCATTGATTCTAGCCATAGATGCTAATGGAAATAAAAAATGGCACAAGTTGCTGAGTGGAAGCAACGAAGATGATACACATGCCGGAACAGAGATCAACGGCGGAGATTTATTAGTACTCGGCTTCAGTGTTTCTGTTGATGGTGATTTTGCAGGTGGCAGTGGTAATGGAGGAATATGGATCAGCAAATTTCATAATTGCAGTGATAATTCTTTTACTAAGACCTTTCCTGTAAATAATCTTATCAATGAATCTGATTTGTATACACTCACCAATTATCCCAATCCAGTTTCTCAATCAACAAATATAACTTATTCAGTTCCTCAACCGGGAAAAGTATCACTGAAAATATATGATATGATGGGAAAGCTAATAAAAACTTTAGTGAATGCTAAAGTTGCAGCAGGCACTTACCATATTCCATGGAATGCAAATGACGAAAATGGAAATACCCTGTCTTCAGGCATTTATTTGCTGAGGTTAAATACAGGGAGTTATTCTAAAACAAAAAAACTTTCTGTAATTAAATAAACCATCATTAAATCAAAAATAAAATGAAATTTAAATCAACAAAAAAACTTTTCGCTTTCATCGTTATTATGATGTTTTCTATTTCTTATTTAAATGCACAATGCCCGGATAACAAGGTGCAGATGTATAAACCAGTAGGAAGGACAGGCTGCATACCCAAGTGCGTTCCGCCAAACCAGGTAGAAAGATATGTGAGTAACGGCTGGTGGTATTGGTGTCCTAACGGAGGCTATGGATTTACTAAAATACCGGGCAAAAAAATACCGAATAAACCATTCGTAAAAATTCCTGCTGAGAATGCTATTGTTTCAAAGCAAGCGGGTAGTAAATAGCCAAAATCGCAAAGGATAAAAAACGGCTATAGCGAATTTTTACGAAAAATAATTTACAGCATTATTTTTTTGCACTGCAAAATTAAAAACAAATGAAACCTTCAACAACAAAAAAACTTTTTGCTTTCATCATTACAGTAATGATGTTTTCTTTGCTCCCGGAATTTATAGCGGCACAAAAAGGTAACTGTACAAAATGTCCCAAGGTCAGCTGTCCATTTGGCTACATCTGCATTCATGGGGATTGTAAGAGATATTTTCCTTTTTTAACAAATGACTCACCTGCAAATGAAGCGGATTCTATTTCCCCTGCTAATTCAAATACAATAAGCTTTCAATTGATGGAAGCTCAAAATGTTTCTTTTAAAATTTATGACGCATTAGGGATATTGGTAAAAATAATTGCCGAACGTAAGATGTCAGAAGGATCTCATCAAATTGAGTGGGGTGCAAAAGGTGAGGCTGGGAATGCAGTGCAAGCCGGCGTTTACGTCTTAAGAATGGATGCGGGCAATTATACAGGGGCTAAAAAGATTTTAATTGTTAAATAAACTCCCGGCTATCGTATTTAAAAGCCCCGATGCTACAGGGTCTTTGCTCTGCTCAGGCAGTTTGTAAAGATTCTGTAGTTACAGAAGTGAGTTTTTTCCGGCAAAAACCTTTAACCATAAATCTTTCAAACATGAAACCAATTCTGAATTTCTTTACACTTGTTTTGATAATAGGAATTATTATTCTTGTTTCATGCAAAAAAGAACATTCATGTGAAGACTGTGCAGATAAAAACAAGCCACCAATAGCTATAGCAGGACCTGACCAGGTAATTACTTTACCAACCGAAAGCGTTTTGCTGGATGGTAGTTCATCCAGTGACCCGGATGGGATAATAAGTGAATGGCTCTGGACAAAAATTTCAGGCCCTGCTTTTATTTAATTAATTATTTCCTGAAAAAAAAATATGAATAAAAGAGCTACTTCAACTGAAGTGGCTTTCTCATTTAAAATAATTATGATTTACGTTCAAACCCATATTTTTGTTTTTTAAAAAATAATTATGTCCGTCGCAGAAAAACTAAAAACACTTTTACAACAAAAACAAAACGATAATATGAAAACAGGCGAACAATTTTTAGAAGAGAATGCAAAAAAAGAAGGCGTGGTATCTTTACCCAGCGGTTTGCAATATGAAATTATTACTATGGGTACTGGTGAAAAACCATTTGCTCATAATACGGTTACCTGTCATTATCATGGTACCGTTATCAGTGGTGAAGTATTTGACAGCTCAGTACAAAGAGGGCAACCTGCAAGTTTTCCATTGAATGCAGTAATCAGCGGATGGACAGAAGCATTGCAACTGATGCCAACAGGAAGTAAATGGCGTTTATTTCTTCCACCACATCTGGCGTATGGTAGCAGACAGGTAAGTAAAGTTATTGGCCCGAACAGTACATTGATCTTTGAAGTGGAGTTGATATCGTTTAGATAAAATTTATAACTATTTTAAATAAGCCCTTATAAAGGGTTTTGCATTTTTATGAATTTTTAATTTAGAATTATATTTTTGAGCAACTTCTTCATGCTGGTTGGAGTTATCAATTACAAAAGCTACATCAGACAAATCTATTGCCTCTCTAAGTAATTTAAACGTCCTTGGATACCTGCTTTTTATTAAAGATTCATCCACATCATGAAATCCTTGCTGAACCCGCAATTTTACCCTTGCAATGTTCAATTCTACATTATCAGTAAACACAAAATAAAAATATGTTTTAAAGCCAGCCGCTTTGGCCTTTGACAACAGTAAAACTTTTGACGGGTGTGACATTACGGTTTCAAAACAAAATGACTGTCCGGAAAGCAATAGTTTGTTTACGAGATAAGTGGCAATAAAAGAAGCATGATAAGAATTAATTTTCTTACCTCCAATTTTAAACCTGAGGATACCACTTTTAATTTTTATGGATTTAAAAAAAGAAGGATCATTTATTTTGTTTGCATACAATCCGTCAGTAAGAATATGATGTTTAAATTCTTCATCCGTTACTTTAACCCTGTATGCATTAAAATTAAATTCAGGATTGGTTCTGAGATCAGATTCAATTTTGTCGGCACTCACATAAATTTCTGTATTAATTATTCCTTTTGTTCTGAGGTGTTGAAAAAAGAAAGTTTTACCGGAGCCATTCGGGCCTGCAAACAACCTGAATCTTGGTTGATTCATTTCTTATTTTGATTTTAAGAGCGGGGATTTGCTTGCCAATTCTTCCCGATTATCTTTATAGATTAAAACAACTTTACCATTTTTTGAAACTGCTACAGGAAAACCTTTACGAAAAGATTTTTGTCTGGCTGCTTTAGTGGCCGTTTTAATAGCAGCCCGAAAGGAAGAAAGTTCAGAAGTTGTCGTTTTTTTCATTTTACTAAATTACAGCTATTTTATAATATAAATAATTGTTCTAATTGTTTCTTCAGTTCATCAGCATTTGTAAAATGTATGCTGGTCATTCCATGCTCATCTGCAGCTTTCACATTCCTTAAATTATCATCTATGAAAATTGCAGATGATGGAATAATTGAAAATTTAGTAAACAACTTCTGGTAAAAATCAGGAAAGGGTTTTCTTGTTTTCTCCTCACCGCTTACCAGCCTGCCATCAAACCAATGCAAGAACTCAAATCGATCCAATGCAACCTGAAATGTTTCTGCACTCCAATTGGTGAGTGCATAAGTTTTCAAATCCGGCCTTTGCTTTAACTCTCTGAAAATTTCAACCGTTTCGTAAATAGGGCCACCCAGCATTTCTTCCCATCGTCCATAAAAATCACGGATTGGTTTTTCCCAATCAGGAAATTCCAAAAGTTTTTCTTCTGTTGCTTGTGCAATCGGGTAACCGGCATCCTGGTTTTCATTCCAGTCATTAGTACATATATTTTCAAAAAAATATTTTCGTTGTTCAGGAGTTTTAAAATACGTATCATTAAAAACATAAGCTGGATTCCAGTCAATCAATACACCGCCCAAATCAAAAATAATTGTGTTAATAGATTTGTTCATCATAAGGAAGTTCTGTTTTAGCAATAACAGTAGTCGATAAAAATTTATTTCGCCATGCAGTAAATGCAGCAGCAAGCAGCAATAAAATTAATAAAGCAAACCCTGTAGAAAGATTTATTTTCTCGGATATAAAACCAATAACAGATGGCCCGGTAAGAAATCCTATTAAACCTCCTGTTGTTACCATGGCAAACCCTTCAACGGTGCTTACGCCTGGTATATTTGCTGCTGCACTAAAAAGTACGGGTACAATACAGCAACATCCAAAACCAATTAATATATACCCGGCAATAGCCGGTAATACAGTGGAAGCAAATACAACAATAGAAAATCCGATTACAGCAAGTAATGCACCGGAAATAACAACTTTTTTACTGCCGTACTTTGTTATAATGCTATCACCTTTCAATCGTCCGATTGTCATGGCTATTGCAAAACCTGTATATCCAAGCCCGGCAATTTTTTCGGCGCCATGCAATGATTCCTTTAAATAAATAGCACTCCAGTCTGCCACACACCCTTCTGCCATAAATACCACCATACAAATAAATGAAATACCGAGTATGGTTAATGAAGGCAGTTTTAATCCTGAGCTTGTATGCAAAATATTTGTATGAGCCAATAAATGTTTATGATTAAAAAAAATTACTGTACTCACAATTACTGCAATCAAAACGATTTGCCAGCCTGATGAAATACCGAAACTAAATAAGAATGCTGCAAGAGCTGTACTTATGCCACCGCCCAAACTGTATAGTCCATGGCAGGTACTCATCATACGCCGGTTGTATTTTTTTTCTAAAATATTTACCGTTGCATTAGATGATACACCATTTAAAAAACCAACTATGCCAAAAAAATAAAGACAAATCCAAAGCATCAACCTGCTTACCGCATTTATTTGCAAAATCATAAGTAAAGCAAATAAAATATATCCCCATGCCATCCATTTGCCTGCTGAAATTCTGCTGAAAATTTTTGTAGAAAGAAAAACGCCAGTTAATGCACCCAAAGGAGAAAGCAATAATGACAAACCCAAACTACCATCGGTAAAATGCAGTCGTTCTTTAATAGATGGAATGGCAACTACCCAAATACCAAACAATAAACTGCTCGTTGCAAACAGAAATCCAACTGCCAGTACTGGCTTTAATTTTATAAAAGAAGAAATATTTTTAATCATTCAAACTATTTGGGAGAATTGTTCAAAAAGATGGCAATTCAGAAATTTATATAACTACATTAACCAGTCTTAATAAAAATCTAGATGTGAATTTAACACTTTATAGAAGTAAATTTATTACCGTTTTTCCATTAACCACCAGTACCGTTTGCGAGGTTTCACTTTATAATACTGATTAATATAAGTTCCAATATGCTGCATGGCTTCATCTAAATCATCTGTTATAAGAACCAGCGATAAATCTTCCCGGTGAATAGCACCTTTATCTGCCATATGACTAAAATACTCCCACAACTCATGATAGTATTCTTTGCCATATAGTACAACCGGAAACTGATGTACCATTTTTGTTTGTACCAATGTAAGTATTTCAAATAACTCATCCATCGTACCAAAGCCACCGGGCATAATGACAAATGCATAAGAATATTTTGTAAGCAAAACTTTGCGTACAAAAAAATGCTCGAAGGTTACAGTTTTATGTACATAAGGATTTGGCTTTTGTTCAAAGGGTAATTCAATATTACATCCGATACTTTGCCCACCATTTTCAAAAGCACCCCGGTTAGCTGCTTCCATTATACCCGGACCACCGCCCGTGATAGTAGTAAACCCCATTTCAGCAATTCGTTTTCCAAATTCAACAGCGGTTTTATAGTAAATATGATCCTCTTTAAACCTTGCTGAACCAAATACCGTAATACAGGGTCCGGCGAAATGTAATGAACGAAACCCTTTGAGAAATTGCCAGAAAACACGAAAGGCAAAACCCAATTCGAAGCTGCGACTTTTTGGACCTTCGAGATAAACTGACATTTTGGATGGAATAATTTTTTCAGCCATTTGTTTTATATTGCTTGTATGTAAGTATGTAAATTGCCTGACAAATTAATCAATATTGCCCCCATCCCCTAAAGGGGTGTAAAAGTTTCTTAAAATATTATTTCTTTCCTTATTTAAAATGAAAATAATTTAAATCAACAATAGTTATGAAAATAATTTCTTACAACGTAAACGGAATACGGGCCGCTATTAAAAAAGGATTTATAGATTGGCTGAAAACAAATCCTGCTGATATTATTTGCATACAGGAAACAAAAGCAACACAAGGTGATGTGGATGTAAAACAATTAGAAGCATTGGGTTTTCACCATTACTGGTATAGTGCACAAAAAAAAGGGTATAGTGGAGTGGCAGTTTTTACAAAAATAAAACCGGATAATGTAATTTATGGCAACGGACATAAAGCTAGTGATGATGAAGGAAGAGTGATACAATTGGATTTTAAAGATATAAAATTGATAAATGCCTATTTCCCCAGTGGCACAAGTGGCGATGAACGGCAGGGTTTTAAATATCAATGGCTTGATGAAATTTTTACCTGGCTGGAAAAAATGAAAAAGGAAAATCCCAAATTGATTTTATGCGGTGATTATAATATAGCACACAATGAAATTGACATTCACGACCCAAAAGGAAATAAAAATAACAGCGGTTTTTTACCAGCAGAAAGGGAGTGGATGACAAAGTTTTTAAAAAGCGGATGGATTGATACTTTCCGTGAATTCCATCCGGAGCCGCATCGGTACAGTTGGTGGAGTCAGCGTTTCCCAACAGTAAGATTGAATAACAAAGGATGGAGGATAGATTATATAAATGTTACAGATACTTTGAAAAAAAATTTAAAAGATGCAGAAATATTCCCAGATGTAAAACATAGCGATCATTGTCCGGTATATCTTGAAATAAAATAATAAATATGATTCTCTACAATGTAACATCAAAACCCGATAACAATATTGCAGCCACCTGGCTGCAATGGATGAAAGATGAACATATACCTGATGTAATAAATACCGGCTGTTTTACAAAAGCCACACTTTGTAAGTTATTGGAAGTAGATGATGAAGATGGACCAACCTACACGGTACAATATCATGCAGAAACTCATGAAGAATATCAGCGATACTTAAATGAGTATGCCGGAGCAATGCGCAAAAAAGTTAATGAAAAATGGGGAGATTCGATTGTAGCATTTCGTTCGCTGATGCAGATTGTGCATTGAGTGTGCAAAGAAATTTTTATTTCTAATTTTCAATAAAGACCCATCGTCATGCCGCCAAACTCAGTGCCTGCCTGCATTTGAAAAGATGAGTTTTGAAAGTAGCCGCCAGCAAGGGTTTCAAAGCATTCAATTTACCCTCTAAAAATTGCAATTTCTTATGTTATTACACAATTCAAGCCCCAAGCGGTTTACGTAAGATTGAATAACAGCAGAAATTTGAAAAATAAATTTTGGCGGTATCAAAAAGCATTTACATTTGCAGCATACTAAATCATTAAAAAATAGTTGTTATGAATAAAGCAGATTTAATAGACAAACTCTCCGGAGATGCCGGAATTACAAAAGGGCAAGCAGGTGCTGCTCTCGATTCTTTTGTTGAAGCTGTTACAAAAACCTTGAAAGGAAACGGCAAAGTAACACTTGTTGGTTTTGGAACTTTCTCCCGTTCTAAAAGAAAAGCCCGTAAAGGACGTAACCCGCAAACCGGTGCTGAGATAAACATCAAAGCAAGAAATGTGGCAAAATTTAAAGCAGGAAAAGATCTTGCTGCCAAAATGTAGTGTCACTGTGATGACACTGTAATGTCTCTGCATTGGCTCATTAACTTTTTAAAATGCCTCAGTACTCATTCTGTATCGGGGCTTTTTTAGTTCAGTAAAAAATTCAATTATTTATTAAAAAATTTATTTTATGGGAAGAGGTGATAAAAAAACTGCAAAAGGAAAACGTTTTCAAGGCTCGTTTGGTAAAAGCCGCCCGGCTATAAGTATTGCCAAGAAGAAAAAAATTGCTGCTGCAAAGAAAAAAGCTTCTTAAGTATTTGGAAATTTGTAGTTAGGAATTGGAAATTTTCTTCGGCCTTCCTAATTCCTAATTACCAATATCAAATTCTAATCAGGGTGCAAGTCTTTCAATTTTCCAGGTGCTATCATTATGAATGGAGTACTGAATACGATCGTGTAATCGGCTGGGTCTCCCTTGCCAAAATTCAATGATAAATGGTCTTAAAATATAGCCTCCCCAGTTTTGCGGTCGTTGAATGTTTGTTCCTTCAAGCTCTTTCACCATTTCATTAAATTTATTATCAAGCCAGTCGCGGCTTTCAATAACCTGGCTTTGAGCTGAAATGTGAGTACCTATTCTGCTTGCTTCGGGTCTCGAATTAAAATATAAATCACTTTCTGCCGCACTTAATTTTTCTACCAATCCTGTAATACGCACCTGCCTTTCTAATTCTTTCCAGAAAAATACAAGACAGCCTTTGGGATTTTCTTCTAACTGTTTTCCTTTATAACTCTCATAATTGGTAAAAAAAGAAAATCCTTTATTGCCAAAATCTTTTAATAATACAATTCTGGCCGCTGGAAAACCATCAGCAGATGCTGTTGCCAATGTCATTGCATTTATTTCAACAATTTTTGCATGTATGGCTTCGTGCCACCATACATTGAACTGATCAATTGGATTGTTTGCAATTTTATCTTCTGTCAATTGCTTTTGAGAATATTCTTCCCGTATTGCTGAAATAGAATTTTGCATAGTAGTCATTATCGGATTCAAAGTTATGCCAATTCGGTTTGCAATAAAATTTAAACAAAAAAAATACCCGTCTCCGGGCATTCTTTGAATGGATGATGGAATTTATTCCTAATATTTCTAGCTCTTTACCTGATTTTTTAAACGGTCTCTTTCCTCTTCGGTTACATTCAACATACTTTCTAATTCACCAATGCGGCGTATCTGAACTTCTAATTTTTTATTTGCATCTGCCATAGCTGCCATATCTCTGCTGAGTTCTTCTAAATAAGCTACTTTCTTTTGCAATTGCTGCCGCTGAAAATTTGCTTCCTTTAGTTTCTCTTCTGTTTCTGTCAGCTCTTTAAAGTATTGTTGCTTTTCACTTACAGAAATATTCAATTTTATTTTTTGTTCTTCATAATCTTTATTCAGGCGGTAATAGGATTCTTTCAAATCTTCTAATTCCATACTTGTCATCCGGCTAGTGGTTACCTGCACTTCCAGCTTGTGCATTTTATCCTGGAGTATATTAAATTCTGAATAGGCATTATCCAGCATCGAAGTCATCTCACGGGTCAGGTTTGCTTTTTGCTGAATGGTTATCATTTCTTTTTCTTTTTGATTCAGCATTTCTTTCAGACCACTCAGTTCGTTGTTTAATGCTTCCTTTTCATTCAGCATTTCTTTTTCTTTTTCCTCTTTTTCTTTTATCATATCTATCTGATCAAGCAAACGGCCTATCCGTTCATTCTCCTGTTTCAAACTTTGTTGTGCTTGTTGTAGTTGGTCGTAATGACTGATGCTGCTGCTTACGGCTGGTGCAGGAATTTTTGAAGCCTGTTCAAGATTTGTTTTCAATAATTTTACTTCACGACGCAACTCTTCTGCTTCTATCTGAAATATTTCTTTATCACCTATCACATCACTCAACTGATTTTTTAACTGAGCAATTTCTGCAGAATTATCAATAACAATTTCTTTTACCGCGGCATTACTCAATTCGCTTCTAAGCTTTTTTAATTCCTTTAGCTGCTCTTCTATTTCTATCTGAAAAATTTTATTGTCCTGTTTTACTTCGGTTAATTGTTGTTTTAATTGTGTCAGTTCAAAATTACTTTGTACTGCTTCGCCAGTCGTATTTTCTTTTTGATTTTTTATTTTTTTTAATTCCTTACTCCGCTCTTCTATTTCTATTAAATAAATTGTATTATTTTCTTCTGCATCTGTCAGTTGTTCTTTTAGTTTTCTTAATTCCCGGTCTTTCATATCAAGCTCCTGCGTATGCTGCATCTTCATATCCATAGCAATGCTTACCTGTTGCTCTTTGTCATGTAGTGGCACAGGCTTCTTTTTACTTATAAAAAAATGCTGGAGAACAAATCCGAGTACGATAGCACCGGATTGCAGAATAATGATTTCGGCAATGGATAACGATAGATTGTTCATGATTGCAGTAGTAGGGTATTATCAACAATAAAAAATAACCATTTGATTACTGGTTAGTTTTTCGCAGGAAGGAGGATGTTAAAAACAACCACAAGATAGAATTATGACTGCAAAAAAGAATAGACAAAATACGGAGTAATTATCCCTTTACGAGTGTTCCCACTTTTTCGCCGGTAACAACGCGGCGAAGATTACCGGGCTTGTTCATGTTAAATACAATAATTGGCAACTCATTTTCCTGGCAAAGTGTAAAAGCAGTCATATCCATTACTTTTAAATTTTTTTCCATGCATTCTTTAAAAGTGATTACACCATACTTTGTTGCTGTTGGATCTTTTTCCGGATCGGAAGTATAAATACCATCTACTCTTGTCCCTTTTAAAATTACTTCGGCGCTTATTTCAATTGCTCTTAATGAACCCGCAGTATCGGTTGTAAAATAGGGGTTACCGGTTCCTGCCCCAAATATTACAACTCTTCCTTTCTCTACATGTCGGATTGCACGGCGACGAATATAGGGCTCAGCTATCTGTTCCATTTTTATTGCACTAAGCAATCTTGTATAAACACCTATTCTTTCAAGCCCTGCTTGTAATGCCATTCCATTAATAACCGTTGCAAGCATCCCCATATAATCGCCATGTGCCCGTTCTATTCCAGTTTCTGCTTCATTCATACCCCGATAAATATTACCCCCTCCAATTACGATAGCTACCTGTACTCCAAGATCAGTAACTTCTTTTATATCTTTTGCATAATTGGAAATAACATCTGTATCGAATCCAAAATTTTTATTACCCATGAGGGCTTCTCCGGAAAGTTTTAGAAGAATGCGTTTGTACTTTGGTAACATGGAGGGTTTGTTTTTTTTGTGGTACGATGCGAAGATAAGGATTTGAGGAATTGATATGGGGATATTAAGGGATTACAAATTTGCCAAAAGGAAGGTGGTTTTGTAATAAGAATTTTTAACTTTATTTCAATTTGACTTTAATTGTTCGGTCAGAATTTAAAACAACATACATTTATACTCTAATATTTAAAACTATGTTTCTAATTATTTTCGGAATCGCTGTTCTTATTGCTGGTTTTGCTGTTCGTACAGTAGAAAATGTAGGCCGTTATGCGGCTACAATCAGGCTCGTTGGTGTGTTTATTATAGCTATCGGTGTAGCTATGAGTTGTTTTATGCAGATAGGACCGGGCCAGGTGGGTGTAAAAAAACTATTTGGTAAAATACAACCCGATGTATTGGAAAGTGGCTTAAGTTTTATAAATCCGTTGTATGAAATAGAGAAGGTGGATATAAAAACACTAAACTATACTATGAGTGGTGTACATGATGAAGGTGGCAAGTCGGGTGATGATGCTATACGGGTATTAACATCTGATGGATTGGAAGTCACCATTGACTTGACTGTTCTTTTCAGAGTAAATAAATCGGATGCCCCGCGTTTACTCAGGGAAACAGGTAGTGATTTTCAGGAAAAAATTGTACGCCCAATTACCCGTACGAAAATCCGCGATAATGCTGTGTACTATGATGCAATATCTTTATACTCCACCAAAAGAGATGAATTTCAAACCCGGATTTATAAAAGTATTGACGAAGAATTTAAAGGAAGGGGTTTACAATTGGAAAATTTACTGGTTCGAAATATAACATTACCTGCATCAGTAAAAGCAGTGATAGAACAAAAGATAAATGCAGAGCAGGATGCACAAAAAATGCAGTTTGTTTTACAAAAAGAAAAACAGGAGGCTGAACGTAAAAGAGTAGAGGCACAGGGTATTTCCGACTATCAGCGTATTATCAATATTGGCTTAACAGATAATCAGCTTCAATATGAGCAGATAAAAGCAATGAAGGAAATTGCATTATCGCAAAATGCAAAAATTATTGTAATGGGTAAGGGCAATGCCCCAATAATATTGGATACAAAAAACTAAAAAAGAAATTTCGGGATATGTTTATTCACCATGTTTATTTCTGGCTACTCAATCCCGGCAGCGATGCAGATAAAAAAATGCTTATTGAAGGTTTGCAAAAACTTTCAGGGGTCAGTACCATTGAATCATTTTATATCGGTGTGCCGGCAGGCACCCGGCGAGATGTGATTGACAGCAGTTATTCCATTTCCTGGTTGTTGCTTTTTAATACTGATACAGAGCAGGAAAGCTATCAATCTGATCCGATACACTTAAAGTTTGTTCAGGAATGCAAACATTTGTGGAAGAAAGTAGTGGTATACGATACGGTAACAACTTAATTATTACATAACATTACACCAATAAAAAAAGGGAGCTGATATAGCCCCCTGATATAAATTGAATTCATTAAAATAAATGTTATCCTAACGCTACTCTCTTAAACTCAGTCACATTCACTTCGCCGCTTTCTTTTAGGTAATCAGCAACAGTTTTACCTGCATCTTTTACAAACGCCTGTGCTGTTAATGTTTGTTCTTTAAAGAATGCACCCATTTTACCTTCAGCAATTTTTGCAAGCATTTCGTCGGGCTTACCGGCCATCTTCGGGTCTTGTTTCATTAATTCCATAATGATATCTTTCTCCCGGGCAATAACGCTGGCAGGTACACTTGCTGCATCTACTGCAACAGGATTCAATGCTGCAATTTGCATAGCTACATCCTTGCCTACTTCTGCAGCTTCTTTATTTAAACCTACCAATACACCAATACGATTAGCTCCATGAATATAAGATGCTACATACTCAGCATCTATTCTTTCAAATTTTGTAACACCGATTTTTTCTCCAATACTTGCTAATTTATCATTTACCAAATCAGCTACGGTAGCATGTGGAGCCTTGGCATTCATTAATTCTTCAAGGCTTTTTACATTATAGGCTATTGCTGCATCAGCTATTGATTGTGCAAATGTCACGAAGTCTGCATTCTTACTTACAAAATCTGTTTCGCAGCTTACACAAACAACAATACCGGTTTTATGATCGTCTGTTGTTTTTGCAATTACGACACCTTCTTTTGCTTCGCGGTCACCACGTTTTGCTGCAACTTTTTGACCTTGTTTTCTTAACCAGTCGATGGCTTCTTCAAAATCACCATTGGTTTCTGTTAATGCCTTTCGGCAATCCATCATACCGGCACCTGTTGCCTGGCGTAATTTATTTATATCCTGTGCACTTATAGCTACTGTTGACATTTTAAAAAATTTGAAAATTAGAAAATATGCAAATGTGAAAATTATTTTCTCATTTGCTGAATAAAGTTCTTAAAGTACGAGAGTCCCGTACATACGGGAACAAAAGCACAATAGTAGTAATCCTGTTTGGTTCATAACAAAAAACTATAAACCAAAAACTACAAACTATCTTCTTCCACCACCCGGACCTCTTCCACCACCGCCAGCACCACCCGGTGTTCTGCGTCTTGGTCCACCTGCACCTGGCCCACCAGGACCACCGCGACCACCACGACCACGTCCACCACGACCACCTTCTGCTTCAGCTTCTGCTAAAAGTTTTGCTGCTTTTCTTTCTTTTTCATCATCCGTCATTTCTTCTACTTCATCATCTTTAGCAGCCTGGCGTTCTGCCAAACCTTCTGCAATAGCTGCAGCTATATAGTTTGTGATGATTGCGATTGATTTTGTTGCATCATCATTTCCGGGAATTGCAAAATCAACTTTATTCGGGTCGCAATTCGTATCTACCACACCAAATGTTGTAATGCCCAAACGTTTTGCTTCTGCCAGTGCGATATGTTCATGTCCGATATCTACAATAAACAAAGCTGCTGGTACACGACCGAGTTGTGAAATACCACCTAACACTTTATCCATTTTATCTCTGTCTCTTGAAAGTGTAAGTCTTTCTTTTTTTGTTACGTTGTCAAAAGAACCATCGCCCAGCATTTTTTCAATGCTCTGCATTTTCTTTACACTTTTACGAACGGTATTAAAGTTCGTAAGCATTCCACCCAACCATCTTTCAGTTACAAAAGGCATGTTTACTCTTTTTGCACATTCATTCACGATGTCTTTCGCCTGCTTTTTTGTGCCAACAAAAAGAATTTTTCTTCCGCTGCGTGCAATTTGTTTTAATGCAGCTGCGGTTTCCTGCATACATTCAACCGTTTTGTTGAGGTCGATGATATGAATACCTTTCTTTTCAGCAAAGATGTAAGGCAGCATCTTGGGGTTCCACTTCTTTTTCAGGTGACCGAAATGTACACCCGCATCGAGTAGTTGCTGTTGAAGTGAAGTGTTATTTTCCATGATAAAATTTTAAATTTAAAATTTGAAATTGCAAATTGAGATTAACGTTTACTGAACTGGTAGCTTCTTCTTGCTTTCTTATGACCAAATTTCTTACGCTCCACCGAACGTGGGTCACGTTTTAATAAACCAGCAGCTTTTAATGCCGGACGATATTCAGGATTAATTTCAAGCAATACACGGGAAATACCCAGCATTGCAGCTTCTGCCTGACCTTTCAGTCCACCTCCGGTAGCATTGATTTGTACATCATACTTACCAGTTACATCTACTGTTTTAAAAGGACGTTCAACCTGGTTTTGCAAATACACCAGTGGGAAATAAGTTTTATAGTCTTTATCGTTTACAGTGATTTTGCCATCACCTTTGATAACGAATACACGGGTTACGGCTTCTTTACGACGACCAACTCCGGTTTTTTGTTTTTCCATTTTTTATTTTTTAGCCCCTCTAAATCTCCCCGAAGGGGAGACTTCCGAAGAGTCTGTTATTTTGAAAATTTTTATTTTATCGGACACCCGTCCTCCCCTTCGGGGAGTTAGAGGGGCCTTAAAATTTTAATTCTTTTGGTTGTTGTGCACTATGCTGATGTTCGCCACCAACGTACACAAATAATTTTTTAAACATCTTACGACCCAAACGATTTTTAGGAAGCATCCCTTTTACGGCTCTTTCCACAATCATCTCGGGTCTGCGCTTCTGTAAATTATCAGCTTTTTCTTCACGAAGACCACCGGGGTAGCCACTAAAGTTCTGATACATTTTGTCTTCAAGTTTGTTGCCTGTAAATACAACTTTCTCCGCATTGATTACAATAATATAATCGCCGCAGTCCACGTGAGGTGTATAGTATGCTTTGTTTTTGCCACGAAGTATCGCAGCTATTCTGGCACACATACGACCTACGGTTTGATTAGTACCGTCCACAACATACCAGTTGTGTTTTACGGTAGCCTCATTCGCATGTTTTGTAGTGAAATGTAAATTGCTCATCTTTTTATTTGTTTTAATTGAAGCTGTTGCTATCCCAACAGCATAAAAATTTCCCTTTTAATTTGGGGTGGCGAAGGTAAGGGGAAGAGCTGTGAGCAGCCAAGAAAAAATGAACTATTTTTTATAGCACCTCTATAAGCCGCTGGTTTACAGTAAAATTTTTTACCTAAAAAATAATCATCTTGCAAAAGTTGGCAAATCACCAACCTCTACTTACTTTTATGCTACAAATTGTAAAGGCATTACTAAATGTACAGACTATGGTTTCTAATTTTAAAAAACTAGCAATCTATGAGAATAGTCTTTTTAGAACGTCTGAGCGAATTCGCAAAAAAACATGCCGATGCCCGCAAAAGCCTTGCAACTTGGCAGGATGTAACCGAAAAAGCATTATGGAAAAGCAAACAAGATGTTTTATATGATTTTCCAAAAGCTAAAATGATAAAAAACAATAGGGCAAGATTTGAGATAAATCATAACACCTACCGTCTTATTGTTTTTATTAATTATGATGCACAAACGGTTTTTATTCGATTTATTGGTACACATAACGAATATGACAGAGTAGACCCCGAAACAGTTTAATAAATCAAGCAATTCATGAAACATTGGCTACCCATAGAAACTGAGCAGGAATATAAAGAAGCGAAAATCCGAATTGAGGAAATATATGATGTAAGTAAAGAATCTCCTCATTTCAAGGAAATGTTGCTTCTATCAATCCTCATCAGTGAGTATGAAAAAAAACATTTCAGTCTTCCCGAAGTAGACCCTATCGAAATAATTAAAATAAGAATGGAAGATTTTGGTTATACGGCAACAGACCTTGCAAAAGAATACGGCGACAAAGGAACTATAAGTAAAGTACTGAATTATAAACAGCCTCTTTCTTTAAACATGATTCGTTTGTTTAGTAAAATGCTTCGAATTCCTGCTGATGCTTTAACCAAAGAATATAAGCTACAATAATAATGTCCATCCATCAACTCAACCGTTCAGAATTTGGGAACCCTTCAAATGCCGGAAATCTGATGACAATTGAAGAAGCCCATATATTATTAAATGAATGGGTACCAAACGAACGCCTCCGGCTACACATGAAACAAGTGGCTGCTGTAATGAAAGCATGGGCAATTGAAAAAGAAAACGCAGATTCATTAACAGCATTGAAATGGGAACTGGCAGGTTTACTTCATGATGCGGACTGGGAAAAAAATCCAAATGACCATTGCCGCATTATTATAGAAGAATTAGAAAAAAGAAATATTGACCCCGATGTTATTCATTGCATTGCTTCACACGGACCAAAATATTTTGGAGTTGAGCCAGTTAGCAAAATGGATAAAATGATATATGTATTTGACGAACTCAGTGGTCTTATTCATGCATATAGCCTGATGCGGCCTGAAGGATATGCCGGCATGGAAGTAAAGGGTGTAAAGAAAAGATTAAAGGAAAAAACTTTTGCTGCCAATGTAAGCCGCGAAGATATTAATGACGCTTTCTCCAGAATAGAACATAGCCCCGAAGAAATTATTCAGTTCATTATTGACCATCAATCGGCTGTTTCGTAGAATCCCTCAGTAAAAAAATATTCTGATTTATTTAAACCCTGAAGATTAAACCCGGTCTTTAAGCTGCAACTGTGTTTTTCACCTCTGGCGTAAAGAACAATATTCACTAACTAAAAAATTAAAATATGAGAAAGCTTTACGCTTTACTCACCGGAATATTTTTTATTCTGGTTAGTAACCTATCCCTGGCCCAGCCCAATCCGAATCAAATTGCAGATGTTGCAAATTTCACTTTCATTGTTGGTGCCGACAATACTATCGCATTCAACAATACATCAGTTATTGGTTCAGAACCCGGTACAAGACGTGCCCTTTGGACTTTTGGTGATGATACCCGTGAATGGAATTTGCCATTGGAAAATACAAGACATCATTACAATTACCCAGGAACGTATACGGTTTGTTTAAAAATTTACAGATATATATCAAATACACGTGACTCCGTTTTATCTGCACAAATATGTAAACAGGTTTTAATACCTGTTCGTTGTGCAGTAGATTTTGAAAATCGACCTGTTACAACACCCAATACGCCGCTGACAGTTTATTTCAAAGCAATTCCATTTAATAATGGAAATAAAAAACCAAAAACAATTTGTTGGAGATTTGGTGATGGCCGTGATACATGTATCAGCTACCCGGAAAATTATACCGGGGTTTATGCAGTACATCATCAATACAATCAACCTGGCCAATACGAAGTATGTGTGAAGATTACTTACTTCGGCGGATGTGAAGCTTATAAATGTAAAAACATTGTAATTGAAAGACCTGATGAGTGCCGTGCGGATTTTGAAAGAGCTCCTGTTACAATTTCAAACTCCCCGCTTAATGTATATTTTAAAGCATTACCATTTCATAACAATAATAAAAAACCAAAAACGATTTGCTGGACATTTGGTGATGGTCGTGATACATGCATCAGCTATCCCGAAAATTACTCTGCACAATATGCTGTTTCGCATCATTATAATCAACCCGGCCAATACAAAGTATGTGTGAAGATTATTTACTTCGAAGGATGTGAAGCTTATAAATGTAAAAACATTGTAATTGAACGGCCCGATGAATGCCGTGCCAATTTTGAAAGAGCTCCTGTTACAATTTCAAACTCGCCGCTTAATGTATATTTTAAAGCATTGCCATTTCATAATAATAATAAAAAACCAAAAACGATTTGCTGGACATTTGGTGATGGTCGTGATACCTGTGTCAACTACCCCGAAAATTACACAGGTACATATGCCGTTCGACATCAATATAATCATCCCGGTTTATATGAAGTTTGTGTGAAGATTCTTTATTATGGTGGATGTGTAGCAAGAAAATGTGATACGATGCAAGTAGGAAGACCGGATGAATGCCGTGCCGATTTTGAAAGAGTACCTGTAACCGATATTAACGACCCGTTAAAAACAGTTTTCAAAGCATTACCAATTCATAATAACGATAGAAAACCAAAAACAATATGCTGGAAGTTTGGTGATGGTTCAGACACATGTATTAATTATCCTGAAAATTATACTGGCAATTATACAATCCGTCATCTTTATAATCATGCAGGCAACTATGAAGTTTGTGTGAAAATTCTTTACTACGGTGGATGCGAAGCAAAAAGCTGTAAAGAAATAAAAATTGGAAACCCGGCAACCTGTACTGCAGATTTTGAAAGAGCACCATTGCAGGATAACAATCCATTGACGATTGCATTAAAAGCATTACCATCAAACAGCCAGAACCGCAAGCCTGCAAGAATATGCTGGACATTCGGTGATGGCCGTGATACATGTATTAGTTATCCTGAAAATTATTCCGGAGTTTATTATGTTGGCCACCGCTACTATCATCCGGGTGAGTATGAAGTGTGTGTAAAGATTTTTTATTACGGTGGATGTGAAGCAAAAAAATGTAACCCTTTTTCTATACCACCGGTTGAAAGATGTGAAGTACGTTTATTTGAAATTACACCTTCTATTACAAGTTTGGTTCGTGGTTTCTATGCTACACCAACTTCATCTACAAACAGAAAAGTGGAAAGAATATGCTGGTACTTTGGTGATGGCAGTGATACTTGTATTATGCCGACAGCTACAAATCCAACTCCTGATTTTTTAATCCGTCATACCTATCCTGCACCCGGTGTATATAGAGTATGCGTGAAAGTAAATTTTGTTGGTGGTTGCGAAGCATATGATTGTCGCGAAGTAGTGATAAGGCCATTATCAAATATATGTGGAGGTTTTATGAACGATTCATTAGCCGCACCAAGAACTTTTAAATTCAGAGGACATAGCATTCATAATCCGAATGATGAAGTAATTGGTTACAGATGGACCTTTGGTGATGGTTCGTCAGGTACAGGAAGAGAAATATCACATACTTACACACAAGGCGGAAATTTTGAAGTTTGTCTTTATATAAAAACAAGATTGGGTTGCGAAACAAAAATTTGCAAAACCATTCGTGTACCAGGAAATAATGAACCACAACTTCATTTATCACCAAATCCTGTCACCAATATTGTAAATGTAAATTTCAGAAGTACACATACCGAAACGGTTAATATAAAAATTTTAAATGCAAATGGCATAACGGTAAGAACGTTTACAAAAAATGTAACGGCAGGTGCAAATACATGGTCGCATGAATTATCAACACTGATGACGGGAATGTATTCTTATAATTTACAATCACCCAATCAACAAGCAAGTGTGTTATTCTTAAAAAATTAAACGCTGTTCTTATACGTCAGGGCAAACACAAAAAAGCCGTCTCAGCAATGAGGCGGCTTTTGCAATTGTACTAAAAGAAGTAAATATTATTTGCAATCGTTTGCGAGCAAATACATTTAAAACCATATTCATAATCTGTCTTTCATTGTTATTTTCAGCAACGCTTCATTCACCTCCAAAGGAGTTCTTTGGACAAACCCAACGATTGCTATATGTCATTTACAAAACCCAAACTAAGTTTTTGGCAAATAATAAATATGAATGTTGGGTTCTTTGGCATTCAGTATAGTTTCGGATTACAACAAAGTGCAGTTAATCCAATTTATGATTTTTTGGGAGCCAAACCAGATGAAATACCCTGGTTAAATTTAGCAGGCCCATTAACTGGACTAATTATTCAGCCTATTATTGGAGCATTAAGCGATAAAACATGGCATCCTAAATTTGGTAGAAGAAAACCCTACTTTCTTATTGGTGCCATAATTTGTAGTGCAGCATTATTTCTCTTTCCATTCAGTTCTTCACTTTGGATGGCTGCAGGTTTGTTATGGATATTGGATGCAGGTAATAATACCGCAATGGAACCCTACCGGGCTTTTGTAGCAGATAAGTTAGATGCAAAACAACAGCCAACTGGATTTCAGGCGCAAAGCTTTTTCACCGGTTTTGGACAGACCCTGGCAAATGTTTCATTATTTGTTTTTCCTCTCATTATTATTGGTTATACTGGTAAAATACCCAATTGGGTTTTTGCTTCCTTTTTTGTAGGTGCCGTATGTTCAGTTGTATCAGTTTTATGGAGTATGAAAACAACACCCGAAATTCCGCCTACTCCAGATGAATTGAATGAGATACGAAAGAAAAATGAAGGGATGCCACCGCTGGTTTTACAATTCTTTCTTTCTATTATTACCTCTGTCATTGCTTATGTTGCAATAATCCTGTTGATTATTCCTGAAATATTTGCAAGAGGAACGATTAGAAAATTAATGAGTAGATTAGATAAAAGCCGAATACTAAAATCGCTTTTTGCTCAGAATATTGAAATCATTGAAGCAATAACAGAAATGCCGCGTATAATGTGGCAACTTGCTTTAGTGTATTTGTTTCAATGGTATGCACTATTTTGTTATTGGCAAAACAGCTCAAAAAGTATTGCCTTATCTGTCTATAATGCTACAGCTGAAAATAAAGAACTCTATGAAAAAGCTGTAGGATTGGCAGGGTTGGTAAATGCCTGGTATAACATCATCACGTTTATTGTTGCATTTGCTTTAGTAGGATTTGCAAAAAAATTCAGCCCCAAATGGGTGCATTTTGTTTGTGTATTATTAGCTGGGCTCGGGTTTATATTCTTTCCATTTATTGATAATAAAGTTTTTCTTTTTGTTGCCATATCGGGTTTTGGTGTTGGCTGGGCCAGTATGATGGGCATCCCTTACCTGATGGTGGTGAAAGAAATACCAAAAGAAAGATATGGAGTTTATATGGGTGTAATTAATATGATGATTGTAATACCCATGTTTATTCAAACATTGACTTTTGGTTTTATTTTGAAAAATTTTTTATACAACAACCCGGG